>JBEISW010000001.1:0-47911 GCA_040375215.1 Crocinitomicaceae bacterium
CATTCAGGGAAGATTCTTGGTCAGCAACAGCAACAGTGTTGTGCACGTTGATGGAGATGGCAATGGTGTTTCAACATTACCATCGCCTTTGGCAGCGGCCTATGGCATGGAGATTTTTGACAACCACTTATTCGCGATTCATTCCAATCGGGTGAAAGTTTTTGACCTTGCTACTAATGCACTGGTTCAAAACGTCAATATCACTGGAGCTGGTTTTCTCAATGGAATGGCGTCAGATGGCGTTGCTCGGGTGTGGGTGACTGACTTCAGCACCAAAAAAATTCACCAGATTGACTTCACTGATTTGGCCAATCCAGTAACTACATTGTTGTCTAATAACACAACAACAACTCCCAATGGAATCGTGTATGATGAAGCCAACAACCGCCTTGTTTTTGTTGCCTGGGGTAGCAATGCACCCATCAAAGCTCTTGACTTAACAGATAACACCATCACTACTTTGGCAACAACGACGCTAGGGAATTGTGATGGCATTGACAAAGATGGTTTAGGAAATTACTTTGTGGCCAGTTGGTCGCCCAACCGCATCACCAAATACAGTCCTGATTTTTCAGTTAGCGAAATCATAACTGTTGCAGGAGGTTTAAGCAGTGCTGCTGACATCTGCTACGCCAATGAAATTGATACATTGGCCATTCCCAATACAGGAAATACCACCGTGGTTTACGTGGGCTTTGACAATACCCCAAACAACATAAATAACTTAGCGCTGAACTCAGATTTCAGCGTTGCCTCCTTTGAGGACCACTGGGAAATCAATCACTTCAGTGCTGCTCAAAAAAATATCAATTACTTGTTGCTGGACAACCAAGGCAAGGTAATTGTCTCTGAAAAGTGGTTGTTGGAAAACACAACAAATCGTTTAATCATCCCCAACTATGCGTTGCCTTCAGGAACCTATTTCTTGGCTTTCCCCAACAGCAAAACCAAAGCTCTCAAACTTTCAAAGATTTAAATAAGTTACCCTATCTCTGGGGATTTCTATTTTTTTCAGTCCACCATTGGGTCCTTGAATAAAGAAGGGTTGTGCTATTTCTTCGCCCAACATAATCTTCAACTTAGCCTTGATGCGAGAAATTTTCTCACTCATGGAATTGCTCAACGGGTTGGTCAAATCCGCCATTCTATCCCGCGCTTGATCAATATCTACATGAGGAGTTAAGGTTAAATAGATGCTCAAGAGCTCTTCATAATAATCGGGGAGATAAGACAGAATGATGCCCATAGGATGTCTAAGAAAGAAGGTATAGACGGTCATTTCCAGGGGTCTAAAACTCACCTTTAAATCAGATAACTCAGGAAAGGACAATTCAGAAGTAGCCAAATTGATATGCAATGTTGGCAATGTTTGAACCGTAAAAAAACGCTCTCGAAATAAGACTTGCACCCGAACGTGATCAAAAACTTGTAAAGCCTGACGAAGTAAATTTCTGTTCACCGCATGATTGACAAAAGCCTTCATACAATCTGGACATATATCTGCAGTGCGAAGTTTCAATATCACATCCGTTTTGTTCCAGCACATGTCCATCATACATCCTTTGGGTGATTGATGAGTCAATGGCAAGTAGCCCGAAATGTCACCAAAAGTTTGATTCTTCAAAATGGTCGACATCACATGATAAGCCACAGGATAAACGGGCTCCGAGAGAATATAATGATTCCAATACAACAGATGAATAAAATGATTTCGGCCATTGTGCATTTCAGAGCCTACAAACCACTTCTCCACATTGGCCTGGTAGGTCAAAATAAACACATGGTCATCTTCCTTTATTGATAATGGATTCAAAGATTGTGAAGCTATCTTTTCTTGTTGAATAACTGCACCCTTCTTCTTTCTATACTTCTTTATGAGATCAAAGAACTTTTGCCAAGGGTAAGCATTCACCTCATGAAAATCAAGTCTTGACGCGTCCATCATCAATTCCGGTGCAGAAATTTTATTGAAGTTGACAAAATCCTGTTGATCAAAATCATCGTCATTTTTCTTGATAACTCTTTTGGGCTGTCCCAACATTTCAATGGTGTCATAATGGTGAATAAATTCCACCTCGCCTTTGAATTGCTGCAAATACTGAACAACAGAGGTAAATACCTCCTCATCTACCTCTGCCGTTCGTATTAAGTGAGCCTTTATCATTTTCCGCCTTTGTTGTTCTTTTTATCAAATTTAAAAACATCCTTCAAATTTCCTGTTCCTTTAGCAACAATATAATGATTCATCATTTGATCAATTTCCTGAAACATCTCCTTGGTTTGCTTCTTTTGATAACGCACTTGCTTGTCTGCATCAATCTTTAATTTATCTGCCATATCAAAAATATCAAAATCAGCACCCATCAAGATAAATGACCATTTCCCCGTTGCCTTCAAGTCCTCTATCATCCTTCCAATTTGTTTGTAACCAAACTCCTTTGAAGCGTTTTCTTCGCCATCCGTTAAAATGACACAAACGACATCATCTTCTGGCTGCATGACATGTTGTATTCTATTGATTCCCTGACCAATTCCATCCAGCATAGCGGTGCAACCAGAAGGAAAAAGTCGCTGATTGTTCAATGGTTCCAAGTGCGCAGCAGGAACGCTAAGAAACTCAAACTGCACCTCATTGTTAAATGTCAAAAAATTAACCTTAATAGGAACATTGGGACTGTTGGTTTGAACATTCTTGATGGATTGAATTTGCTCATTCAATGCACTCATGGTGCTGTCCCAGCAGTCTGACATGCTGCCACTGCGGTCTAAAATCAATAAATAATGTGTTGTGTTCATGGTGATATAATTTAGACTGCAAATCTGAGACTTGCCTCTCCATTATTTCACTTTTACAAGCTTGTAAGCATCAATGGCCCAACGTATCCAAAGGGGCTGGAACATCAGTGGTATCAATGGTTTCCTGAGCATTTGACTCATCAACAACAGGCACCAGCAAATCCTCTACGGGAATTTTTTCTAAAGCCTTTTCTACCTCCGCTTCTTTCTTATCCCTGTTCTCAGTAGTCCAAGTTGTTCCGTATCGCTCAAAATAATCATCACCTAACAATTTCATGAGCTTCATGATCTTGCGCTTGCGCTTTTGCATATAAGCAGAAGGCCTTTCCAACTTAAACTTTTTAGGATTGGGCAAACAAGAAGCAATCAATGCCGCTTGCTCTTTGGTTAACTTATCAGCTGTTGTGTCAAAATACAATCCTGAAGCTGCACCAACGCCATATGTACACGGCCCCATTTCAATTACATTGAGGTACATTTCCAAAATGCGCTCCTTGCTCCAAAAAAACTCGATTAATACGGTAAAGTATGCCTCCAGTCCCTTCCTCAGCCATGAGCGAGCCGGCCACAGAAAAACATTCTTCGCTGTTTGTTGTGAAATGGTACTGGCTCCGCGCGTTTTCTTGTGCGTCTCATTGTATCGTTGTGCCTTCTCAATGGCTTCCCAATCAAAGCCATTGTGCGACATGAAATGATTGTCTTCACTGCTCACAACAGCCAATTTTAAATTCGTAGATATCTGCTCTCCATCTACCCATTGATAATGATAGGTACAGTCCTCTACCTTGGCGCGATCCATCATGTGGAAAAGCGTTATCGGTGGATTGACCCACTTGTACAACAATACCCATCCTATCGTGAACCCAAAGAAAACGATGGAGGACCAGAGAATTATTCTAAATATCAATCGAAGCATTACTTACCCATCTTCTTTTGCAATTCTTTAGGAATAGCGTCTTTGTGAACCACCATACAAACCGTCTTGGCTTTAAAATATGAACCAGATACATGCTGATATCCTTTGGTTGAATTCTTCTCACCCCAAGAATTTTTTGTCAAAAAATACAACCCTCCATCTTGATCTTTACTCAATCCTACGATATGCATCAAATGATCATCCGTGGTGGCAAAGCGATCATAATCCTTTTGACGAGACTCCTGCGTAATCAATGGCTCAGCATGTTTCATGGTGAACATCTCTTCCTTCTTAACGTCTTCATTCAGCAACACTGCAATGTTGTTCTTATAGGAGAAACCCTTTTCACTAACGTCCGCGTCCCAAGCAATGGTATATCCATTCTCCAGTGCATGAACCGCCACTTGATAAAACTCCTCCAATGGTAAATTGTAATATTGTCCTTTAGACCAATTGTCAGGAACTTCTACAGCAAAGTTTGAGTAGAAAGGATGGTGACTAAATGAAGTCAACATCACATAATCATCAGCTTTGATGCCCAATGCATCCCTGAAAGAGGCCGGTGTATAAGATTTGCCTTCAAAATCAAAAGAGGTTGGTATCCTTCCAATGTAGGTGTCTAGCAAAGTCTCAACACCAGATTTCCAATCATTGTTCTCCTCGTTCAGTTTTCTATCCAAAACCATTTTGGCCGTTGTTTCCATATAAGCGTCCAAAACGTTATGGTTATATACACTTGAACCCATGACAAATCCACTAAACGCAGATTCAGGAACCAATCCATACTCTCTAACAGCTTGAATAACATCATGGCTCAAACCTCCAGGTCCCAATTGTTGCTTGCCTTGATAACGCACATAAGAATCCACTTTCTTGGGATACATCAATCGGGGATTAATCAACTCAGACAAATCAACTTGCTTGTTGCTGATTCTTGCCACTTCTGATTCCAAAAATGAAACCGTAGCAAAACTCCAACAGGTTCCTGTTTGGCACTGATCCTCTACCGAACCATGCTTAATTTCCTTAATGATATTGAATTGATAAGGAAACGTTCCTTGTTCCTTCTGAGCAATGGCTACTGAAGCAAATAATGAGAAAATAAGTCCTATTTTTTTCATATTGCAATGGTAAGACTTTTCACACGAATTAGAAAACAAATTCCCCGCTGGATAGCTACATTTGCCTTGTGTTACAAACGCAATCATTAAAATACCAATACCCTTCTGGAAAACCTTTGGTTTTTCCCGACATCCTCTTTCCCAACGAGCAACCCGCCCTAATCTTGGGCGAAAGTGGTTGTGGAAAAACTACTTTACTGCATCTTCTGGCAGGACTCAGAACACCGTCAGAAGGAAATGTAATTTTAGGCCAAACCAATTTGTACTCTATTACAACTTCGGAAAGAGATGCATTCAGAGGAAAAAACATAGGCGTGGTATTTCAAACCTCGCACTTTATCCCCTCATTGTCTGTATTGGAAAACATCATGATGTCGCTTTATCTCAATGGAAAAGTACAAGACGAAAACTTAGCCAAGGATTTTTTGGACAGGGTCAATCTATTCCACAAAGCTTTCCAACCCATCGGCTCTTTGAGCGTTGGCGAGCAACAGCGCATTGCTATTATACGATCCATCATTCATGAACCAAAGTGGATTTTTGCTGATGAGCCAACAAGTGCGTTGGATAATAAAAATGCAGATCAAGTCATTTCACTTTTTATGGAAATGACCAAAAAAGTTAATGCCCAATTGGTTGTTGTAACACATGACAACCGTTGGGACAATGTGATCACCAATACAGTAAGATTATGAATTTGATCAAACTGGCATTAAAAAACATCAAACACCAGTGGCTGGACACCATGCTCAGCGTCATTTTATTGGCATTTGGTCTAGGTATTGTATCCATGCTCATCTTGGTTGAAAAGCAAACCGCTGAACAATTCAACAAAAACATCCAAGACATTGACATGGTCCTAGGAGCCAAGGGCAGTCCGTTGCAATTGATCTTGGCCAATGTCTATCACGTAGATGCGCCTACCGGAAACATCAAGGTGGGCGATGCGCGAATGGTTACAGAGAACCCAACCATTGAAAGAGCCATTCCTTTGGCGTATGGAGACAACTTTGAACAATGGCGCATTGTAGGAACAGATCAAGGTTATCCTGATCATTATGAAATGAAATTGTCACAAGGTCAAAATTTTCAATCAGATTATGATGCGTGCATCGGAGCCGATGTAGCCAAAAGTACTGGGCTCAAATTAGGTGATACTTTTCTCAGTACACACGGACTGGATCAATCAGAAAATGATGAAGAGCATGCGCATCACCACGACTACACGGTTGTAGGTATCTATGAACCATCAGGCACAGTCATCGATAAACTCATCTTAACCCCTGTCTCTACTGTTTGGCACGCGCATGAAGAAGGCGATGAGGTCAATGTAACAGAAAACGTTCCAACGGACAGCGCTACCATTCAAGCACCCGCAAAGCCCATCATGAAAAAAGGACCCATGATGATGTTGAGACCAGCCAAAGAAAGGAAAGCGTCACCCAACGACAACAAAGAAGTTACGGCATATCTTTTGAAGAAGAGAACACCGATGGCACAAATGATTTTACCCAATCTCATCAAAGAAACCAATATGCAATTGGCGCTTCCTGCCATTGAAATCAATCGTCTCTCTGAAAGTTTTGGTTTGGGAATGGACACCATCAAAGCCATAGCCTTTGTCATCATAGCCCTCTCCTTCATCAGCATTTTCATTTCATTGTTCAATGCATTGAGAAAAAGAAAAAAGGAGATTGCCATCATGAGAACAATGGGCGCAACCAGAATCAAAGTCTTTTGTTTGATCCAATTGGAAGGTCTACTATTGGTCATCATTGGAGGTGCGTTAGCATGGGGGCTAAGTCGTCTAGGACTCAGTATACTTAGTCAACAATTGAACAACAATTTTCACTACACCTTTAACATCAAAGACGGATCGCTAGAGGAACTTTACTTATTTGGCGCAGCAATTTTGGCAGGAATGATAGCCTGCTGGATTCCAGCGTATCAAGCCTATAAAATGGACATTTCAAAAACTTTAAGCAATGAATAAATTTGGTTTCCTGGTTTCTTTTCTATTTCTTTTCTCTTGCGCATTCTCTGCCGAGGAAGATCCCATTTTTGTATTAAAAGCCAAACCACTACCTCCTGCTCAAAAATACTTTTTGCCTAAAAACATAGAACACTTCATGGGCGGTCCTGTGGAGTTAACATGGAAAACATTAACCGACGTGGAGTTCAAAGACATTTATGTCAAGGAGCTAGACGCGTATTACTGGAAGCCAACATTTGGCGCCAGCATCAAAGCATTGGAAGGCAAAGAAGTTTACGTTACAGGCTACGTGATTCCTGTAGACTATGATGCCAACTTCTATGTAGTTTCAAGATACCCATACGCCAATTGCTTTTTTTGTGGTGGAGGTGGACCAGAGTCCGTGGTTGATTTGAGATTCACAGCCAAACACCGCGCATACAAAACAGATGAACGATTAACATTCAAAGGCAAGCTCAAACTAAACGGGGACGATGTTTATCAAATGAATTACATCCTTGAAGGTGCTGTGGAATTCAAACCATAATCAACATTTATTACATTTGCACGGCAATTAATCAAAAAAAATGGCATCTACTACTGCAGACATCAGCAATGGCATGTGTTTCCGAATGGACACACACATCTACAAAGTAATTGAATTCTTACACGTAAAGCCAGGAAAAGGTCCTGCTTTTGTAAGAACCAAATTGCGCAACTTGAACAATGGAAAAATCATTGACCATACATTTAACTCAGGTGTAAAAATCGAGACGGTTCGCATTGAAACCCGCGAATATCAATACTTGTACAAGGATGATTCTTATAACTTCATGAACATGGACGATTATGAGCAAATCACCATACCTGAAGCAATGATCAACGCTCCTGGATTTTTAAAAGAAGGAATGAAGTGCATTGTGATGTTCAACGCTGAAGATGATCAACCCATGTCTTGCGATTTACCCACTTTGGTAGAGTACGCTATCACCTACACTGAACCAGGGATCAAAGGAGATACTGCCACTAACGCGATGAAGCCTGCTACTTTGGATGTAGGCGTGGAAGTTAGAGTGCCTCTGTTCATCAATGAAGGCGATTTAATCAGAGTAGATACCTCAACCGGTCAGTACCACGACCGTGTAAAAAAATAATCTCAAGGCCGTCAAATAGACGGCCTTTTTTTTTGCATCTTAGCCCTCAGAAGAATTCATGCAACAAGGGCTCAAAGACAAAATCAAACAACGCGATTTCAAACTGCAATCGCTTTTGGAAATTACCAAAGCCATCAATGCCGACGTGCATATTGATGAACTTTTATCATTGTATCAAACCATCCTTATTGAGCAACTGCTCATTGGGAAAACGCTATTGGTCTCTACACAAGATCAACATGTACAAACCCTGATGGTACATGGATTTGAGAACCCTTCTCAGTGGCATTCCCTCATTCAAGAAAATGCCAAAAAGAACAAGCCAAAAATTGAAACCATTGAGGCCAATGGAACACAAGTAGTTATTGTGCCCATTGAAAAAGATGGAGCTCCTATTGCATTTGTTGTTCTTGGAGACAACGATGAAGAGGAGATTAGTCTCAGTCCATCCATTAAGCACATGCGTTTTGTACAAACAATAACAAGCGTGCTTATTGTGGCGATTCAAAACAAAAAACTGATTGCTGAAAGCATTGCGCAAGCAGGATTAAAAAGAGAGTTGGAACTAGCAGCAGAAATGCAAAACATGCTTCTTCCCAAACATCTTCCCAAGACCAACTCCTTGTTGGTGGATGCTTATTACAAATCGCATGGGCAAGTGGGGGGTGATTACTATGACTTCATTCAAATCAATGAGCATGAGTGGATCTGTTGCATGGCAGATGTTTCGGGTAAAGGTGTTAGTGCTGCATTTTTAATGGCTGGTTTACAAGCGCAATTAAGAGGGTTGATAGAATCTTATGGTTGTGATTTGGAGAAAATAATTTCCGCTCTCAATACCAAAGTTCTTGAATCCGCGCAAGGAGAAAAATTTGTCACTTTTTTCATCGGACATTACCATTCCAAAAACCAAGAATTCTCCTACATCAACTGCGGTCACAATCCTGGATTTGTTTTTCATGACAACGCAAACACCTGGATGAACGCCCAAATCCCAGCATTGGGAATTATTGATGCATTTATAGGGCTCAAAAAAAACATGCTTCATATCAACGCAGGCACTCATATTTTGCTCTATACGGATGGCTTGGTTGAAGTGGAAAATGAAATGCTCCAACCTTTTGGAGAAATTGGAATCTCTGAAGCATTTGAGCAATGGGGACAACAGTTTTCAAATGTGCAATTAATGGAAAAGGTGAATCATTATATAGGAAAAATGAAATTTATTGATGATATTGCTTTGATGCACATAGTGATTAAATGAGTTCAGAAGAAAAAATAGCGCATTTAGAAAAACAAATCCTTGAAGCCAAGGAAATCAAAGAGACCATTCAGTATATCGTGGCTTCTGTATTGTCGCAAAACACAATAAAAGATGTTCTATGGCAAATTGTTCACAATTGCATCCGACATCTAGGCTTCACTGATTGCGTTATATATCTTTATCAAGAGAATGCCAATGTTTTGATTCAATCTGCAGCACTGGAAAATAAAACCATTTCTTTTCAGGAAATCAACAATCCCATTAAATTGAAAATTGGTGAAGGAATTGTTGGAAGTGCCGCTTTTTCAAGAAAAGCGGAGGTTATCAATGACACATCCAAGGATAGTCGATACATAATTGATGACGCCTCAAGACTTTCAGAAATTGCTGTTCCTATTTTGTTGGGAGACAAACTCATTGGGGTAATAGACAGTGAACATCCCGAGAAAAACTTTTACACCCCGAGACATTTAGAAATTCTTTCCACCATAGCATCCTTGTGTGCTTTCAAAATTGATAGTCTTTACACAATGGAGAAAATGCAACGGGTCAATGCTCAATTGCGCATTGCGCAAAAAATTGCGCAAATGGGGTCGTGGGAATATCATATCAATACAGGAAAAATCCATTTCCATACAAGGGTAGAAGAAATGATGATAAAAACATCAAACGAACCCGGATTGACTTTTGATGAGTTTGAGAAAAACCTTCACCCTTCAGACGCAAAAACATTTAGAGCTAACTGGATTCTTTTCCTAGAAAAAGATATTGCAGAGCCTGGGTACATGAGAATTATTCTCAATGGCCATGAGCGTGAAATCTTGTGGAGAATAGCGGACAAAAAGTACATCGAGTTTGATAAGTCAGGAATTATTCCAGGAGTGTTTTTAGACATCACAGACCTTAGAAATCTTGAGAAAGAAAAGGGACATCTGATACTTGAATTAACCAAAAGAAATCAAGCACTTTCTCAATTCAACAAAATCATCTCACATAACCTCAGAGCCCCAGTTGCCAATATTCTGGGTATCCTAAGTCTTTTGGAACACATTCCTCCAGAAGAGGAAGATTACAAAGAACTCCAGAATGAACTGGCCCATTTAGCAGCCGGAGTAGATGGCATTATCAAAGATCTAAACGGAGCGCTTAGTCACAATATTGAAATCAACGAAGCCAAATCTAAAATTCTTTTTGAAGATATTATTCATTCCAATATTGATCTTTTGTCTGCAGCAATAAAAGAAGTTAATCCCACCATCCGATTGAATTGCAAAGCAGAATACGCATTTGGTTTTCCAGCCTACCTCAACTCCATTTTTTACAACCTCCTAGCCAATGCGATGAAGTATAGGCAGCCCGACAAAACACTAGTCATCGATATTTCCACACATACAGATATGACCGATGTTCATATTGTTTTCAAAGACAACGGAAGAGGTTTAAATACATCAAAATCTGATGATAAAATTTTTGGTCTGTATTCAAGATTTCACAAAGAAATAGAAGGCAAAGGGCTCGGGTTATTTATTACCAAACAGCAAATAGAATTCATGGGGGGTAACATATTTGCCGAGGGTAAAGAAAATGAAGGGTTAACCGTTCACATTCAACTTCCTAAAATGTAAGCATTATGATCATCATCATAGACGACGATCCAATAAGCAGCAAAATTGCGGCGCTTTCCATCAAAAAAGGAATATCTGAAAGAGAATGCGTCATTTTTAACAATCCTGAAGTTGCATTAAAAGAAATCCATGAACTCAAAGAGACTCAACCTGAACTAAACCCTCTTTTACTCATTGATATCAACATGCCTGAAATGAATGGCTGGGAATTCATTGAAGCGCTCAACAAACTAATACCAGAGTCAGAAAATCGTTATTTGGGAATGATTCTGTCATCCTCTGTCGACCCCGCCGACATTGATAAAGCCAAGAGCTATCAGCGTATTGTCCAATTCCTAACCAAGCCGTTTACACAGGAAACAACGCAAATTCTCAAACAATTTCTTGCCTAACCTTTGTGTCTCGGTAAACCAGGTATGAAATAGCCACCCAAAAGGGAACGGCTATTTTATCTGAATCCAAAAAGTTATTTAAAAAACCATGGGCAAAGTAAGTTACTATTCCCAAAAACAACCCCATAACGATCAGCTTTTCCTCATATTCACTAATGTTTCCGTATATCCTAAACCCCATGAACATGACCAATAAAACAAAAGATATATAAATCAACATTCCAATCAAACCCTGCTCAGATAAAGGCCCCAAAAACTCAGAATGTGCATTACCCCCATCGCCTCGGTTGGTGCTAATGATGGTCTTATCCTGCGCGCGCTGGAAAGGGGCATAAACAAATTGATACATGCCAGGTCCCCAACCCACTAAAGGACGCTCACTATACATGGCAATGGCGCAATTCCATCGGTTTAATCGCTCTAAGTTGGAAGCGTCAGATGATACATTGGATATTGATTTGATGTGCTCATCCATTTTATCCGAACTCTCTTTCTTATTTCGATTCAAAGAAATTTGAATATCGTCCCAATACACAGTGGTCATTGTTCCCAAAACCAAACCGGAAAACAAAACCCACTTGAATGGTACTTTCATCACCATGAGCATTCCTATTCCAGCCGCAAATACAACGGAAAGCCATGCTGCGCGCGTGTATGATAAAATTAGCCCGATGGTCAAAACCAAACTACCCGTAACATAAAAAAAACGCAACAACGGGTTGTGTTGCTTTGAAAACAACTGCAAAATCACAAACGGGAAAACCAATGCCAATGCCGCGCCATATACCGTATGGTCTTTAAACAAGGGCTCCATAACCCAATGTGCTGAATCTTTATCAAATCCATGCATAGAATGTCTGATAATCGTGTATCCTATGGCCAAAATCAATGTCATAAAATACAACCGATACATCTTTTCGGGCTGTATATGCTTCTCAAAAAGCGGAACCAACAACAAGAAACAAGGGACAATGTACCACGCTCTTGCAATGATGTACTTCAATGAAACCAGAGGGTCTTCGCTCGTCATTGTGGTTATCAGCATCCAAGAAAAATAGATCGCCACCCACCAAATCAATGGATGCTTAAAATACAATTTCCTACCCAACGCAAATTGCCACAAGCCCAATAAAAAGAGACCCATCAACAACAATTCTGTTGGAATAATCAAACCCACTCCATCTATATCCAATTCAGACAAATCAACACTCAATGGTGTAACAAAAGCAATCATGTAGAACGTCCAATGCATTCTAAAAATGGTCATGATGACCACTATTCCCACCAAGGGAATGAGGGACAAATAAAAAAATTCAAAATAGAAGGAAAAAAACAAGCAAAGGGCGTACAACAAGCCCAAGATCAAAACCTTCCTTTGCATTGCGGTTTCCAACATGGACTATAACTTTTCTTGTGCCTTAATGCTCCGCCAATAGTTCAAGACCAAAATGACAAAAACACCAAAAATCAAGGCTGATACCGTAGAAACAGCAACAATCAACCATCTGATGGGGTATGACTTTTTATCTGCCTCAGCTGCGCTATCCAAAATAAACTTTGCAGGCAAATCCGATTCAATATCAATCTTCATCAACTCATGACGCTTACGCAAAATATCCAATTTCTCATGAGCCGCCTCAATATCTAAATCCAGTTTATTAAAGGCTGTGCCATATTTGGACAATCGATCCATCTCAGCCTTAATCTCTTTTGCCCTATCTGGATGACCCTTTGAAATGGAAGAACTGTAATCTTTCATCAAAGCCTCAATCTGATCCTTGTAGTCATAAACACCAAATTTTCTCAATGCGGTCATGCTGTCCTCCATTGATTTAAGCTCACTCTCTTGAAAACGCAATGTGGACTCTGCATAATTAAAGGCATCCCTTGCTCTATCACTGCGCATTCTATTGCTCACTGAATCCGTATACTCCGCTATGGCATTGGCCATATTCATTGCCCGCTTAGGGTCTGCATCGTAAACTTCAATTTCAATACCGCCAAACTTGGTCAAACTAGCACTGACATTTTTGTTGTATTCTTTGCCAATCAGCGTGTTGGCACCAGGATCTGATTTGGGTATTTCATAAACTGTCCAAAGGTCAAATCGATCAATGACCTTGGTTTTGATTTGATCAGAGTTAATCACCTGCATCAAGCGCTCAGCATCCTCCTCTTCTCCATAAGCCAATACATCCTCTTTCTTTTGCTCCTCCAACATCTGCTCCCCAAAGGAGTGCTGCTGTGTCGCAAACAAAACAACAGTGCTCTTGTATTTCTCTTGAATCATAAAAGAAACAATGGCAGACAAAACAGCTGTAACCAAGCCAATAATCATCAAGGGCTTTCTGTTCTGTAAAATCAATAATATCAAATTCTCTGAAGACTCTGGTTGTTGGCTATTTTCCATCTTTTTCATTTAACAAGGCACGACAAAACGAAAAAATAAACAATTTATTTCGCGGTGCAATTTTAGACCAATTCCTTGAATTTTGAAGCTCCGACCCCCGCAAAAGGTAGTTTTAAGCAAATAAATCTTGAAAATTCTGATTTTTATCTTTCTTTAAACAAGGGCGATGCTTACATTTGCAACCAAATTTTTTACGCCTAATTATGTCGCAAAACAACGGTAAAGTAGCGCAGGTAATTGGTCCAGTAGTGGATGTTACCTTTCCTGCAGGTCAAAAACTTCCCAATATTCTAGACGCCATGGTGGCCAAGCGCCCTGATGGTTCTGATTTGATTTTAGAGTGCCAGCGCCACATTGGTGAAGACACTGTCCGTGCTATCGCAATGGATGCCACTGAAGGTATTCAACGTGGAGCTGAGGTTATTGCGATGGGTCAAGCCATCACCATGCCAACAGGAGACCAAATCAAGGGTCGCCTTTTCAACGTTGTTGGTACTGCCATTGACGGTATCGGTGAAGTAAACAAAGAAGGTGGTTATCCTATCCACCGCAGCGCTCCTCGTTATGAGGATTTGACAACATCTGCTGAAATCCTTTTCACAGGTATTAAAGTAATCGATTTGATTGAGCCTTATTCAAAAGGAGGAAAACTTGGATTGTTTGGTGGTGCTGGTGTAGGAAAGACAGGATTGATCAGGGAGTTGATCAACACCATCGCACAGGCATACGAAGGTTTGTCAGTATTTGCTGGAGTTGGTGAAAGAACCCGTGAAGGAAATGACTTGTTGCGTGAGATGATTGAATCTGGCGTTATCAAATATGGTAAAGAGTTTGTTCACGGAATGGAACAAGGTGACTGGGATGTAACCAAAGTAGATAAGGTTGAATTGGCAAAAAGCCAAGCAACTTTGGTATTTGGTCAGATGAATGAGCCTCCCGGAGCACGTGCTCGTGTAGCCTTGTCCGGTTTGACTGTAGCTGAATATTTCCGTGATGGGGATGAGCAGTCTGGTGGTCGCGATATCCTTTTCTTCATCGATAATATCTTCCGTTTTACACAAGCAGGTTCTGAGGTTTCTGCTTTGTTGGGACGTATGCCATCAGCGGTAGGTTACCAACCCACTTTGGCTACTGAGATGGGAGCTATGCAAGAGCGTATCTCTTCTACCAAGCGCGGTTCAATTACTTCTGTTCAAGCGGTATACGTTCCTGCGGATGACTTGACGGATCCAGCTCCTGCTACAACCTTTGCTCACTTGGATGCAACTACGGTATTGAGCAGAAAGATTGCTGAGTTGGGTATCTACCCTGCGGTTGATCCTTTGGATTCTACTTCTCGCATCTTGACTCCTCAAATCGTAGGTGATGAGCATTACACTTGCGCGCAACGTGTGAAAAACATTCTTCAACGTTACAAAGAATTACAAGACATCATCGCTATCTTGGGTATGGATGAATTGTCTGAAGAAGATAAATTGTCAGTATACCGCGCTCGTAAAGTGCAGCGTTTCTTGTCTCAACCTTTCCACGTTGCAGAACAATTCACAGGTATCCCCGGTGTATTGGTTCCAATTGAGGAAACCATCAAAGGATTTAACATGATCCTTGAAGGTGCTTGTGATGAGTATCCAGAAGCCGCTTTCAACTTGAAAGGTACCATTGAAGAGGCCATCGAAGCTGGTAAGAAAATGTTGGCTGAATCAAGCAAAGCTTAATCGTCATGCATATAGAAATCATCACCCCCGATACCACACTCTTTCAAGGCGAAGCTACCTACGTATTCTTGCCAGGAAGTGATGGAAGTTTGGGCGTAATGAACAACCACGCTCCGCTTATTTCTAGCCTTAAAAAAGGCACATTGCGTGTTCAAGACGCCAATGGTAAGGAAATGAAGTTCGAGGTGAATGGCGGAACCGTAGAGGTTCTAAATAACAAAGTGGTTGTTCTAGCTGAGTAATCTTGTTGATCACATTTGAAATAGCGCCATTAGGCGCTATTTTTTTGTCCTTTATCCAAGAACCTTTTTCCTTTTTATCGAACCAATTGGGTTTTACAACCCAACAAAAAAGGCCACCACACGGTGACCTTTTCAATATTTAAAACTCCAAATTACTCTTTAGGTGCCTCTTGAGGAGCAACCTCTTCCTTCTTCTTTGCAGTCAAAGAAGGCAATACGGCGCACACTGTGGCATCCGCTGCCTGCATCTCTTTCTCCGCCAACATCTCATTGGCGCGCTTGTGCGCTCCATCCAATGTTAGTACAATACTCCAAGCCGCTTTAGCACAACCGTCATCATTGTTTCTAGCGTAATAAACCCCTAAGTAATCATAAGCTTCTGCAAGACCTTTCTTGCTCTTCTCTATCGTTCCTGGGATATTCACCTCAGCTTCTGCAATACGAGTGATGTACCTCTCAAAATGTGGCTTACCCAAACCTTTAAAATCATCAGCAACCTCCATGCGATTGTTGGCTTTAGCCCTCATCAATGTGGCTTCAAAATACTGTTCTTCTACTGTTGCAAATACTGAATCCGCTCTCATGTAGTTTTTAGACAAATATAAATTTTGAGCCCAGTTGAAATAATCCAATGGCTTTCCACCCAAACGCTTGATTTTCTTTTCAGTCCATTTAGCCACGTTGTCAAATTTCTTTGCCTTCTTATACAACTCTATGATCTCATCATAACCGGACTTATAAGCGGTATCCACTTCCATTCCTTTGGCGATCATGGCAATTCCCAAACTGTCTTGTCCCAATGCATTCAGCAACTTTCCTTTTACAGCATAATCCGCTCCGGTAATGTACTTGGTATCCTGAACTTTTGTAAAGAAAGCATCAATATTCACCAAACCTTTGGCATAGTCACCTGTTTCCAAACATGTATAAGCCAATACTCGATACATAACGGCATTGTTTGGATTACATGGCAACGTACGCTCCAACTCCATCATCGCCTTAGCATAATCTTTGGCCAAGAACAAAAATGTAGAGTAACGTTGAGAAGCACTGCAACTATTATTCAATTTCAAATAAGAATCATAAGCCTCAACTGCTTGAGAAAAACGTTGAGCCGACTTCAACAACTCAGCCTTCTCTCTGTATGCTGGAGCAAAATTAGGCTCGATCTTGATGGCCTCATTGTAAAACTCCAGGGCCTTATCCCAGTTCTCTACTTGCTTGTACAATACCCCTTTCTTCAACACTGCAATAACATTCAAAGGATCGATGGTCATGGCCTTGTTGTACTGCTCAATGGCTTTACTCAAATTACTGGCCTCGATGCCTGATGCATACTTGCGTGCAGCATCTTCATAATCTCCCCAAACAACAAACAAATCACGGTTCTTTGGATTGCGCTTCAACACCTCGTTCAATGCCAAATTGGCCTTAGCCAAATCTTCCTTTCTTCCATATGAACTATAAGTAGACGCAACTCCTAAAAGAGCCTCTTGAGTCAACTCTTTGGTCAATTTCAATTTTTTGTCCAAAGCTTGAGTGTTGGCATAAGTCAATTTGGTGTCCATAGCAACGATATCCTTTTTCCAGCCCAAAACTCCAGCAGCACCAATATGGTTCATGGGATTGCCATCCATAATACGAGCTCCTTTTTCAAACATCATCATGGCGCTATCCATTTTCTCCAACACCAATGAGGCGTTCTCAGATTCTGACAAAGCCCATTTCATGTAGTTATCCCCCGTTTGATAATAAATAGTAGACAACTTCATGGCAGCATCTGGCTCCTGTCTGCCCATGGCAGCATTGCCAAAACCGATCAACTTTCCGTATTCACTGGAAGCCTTTTCAAATTGCTCATTGCGCTTCAATAACGCTGCAGATTCTACGGTTTGCGCATTTACCTTCACAACCATGGCGAACAACACCGCCATCATCGTACCCAACTTAATCCTGTAATTCATAACACTTATTGTTTGATTTTAATTGTTCTAACTGGAGCCTTGGCTGCAACCATTCCCATTTTGTGAATGATCAATTGTCCTTTCTCTCCTGCAAGGTGAGAAACAAAGCCTGTGCCAAGGGTTTCTTTTAATCCTGTTCTTATCGCATACACATCCCTACGGTAAGGATAGGACTGATCAAAAATATACGCTTGATAAGGTTTACGCGCATATTTAGCTTGCTTTTGATTGTTGTCATTTATTACACCAACAACTTTAATTTTTTCCATAAATGACAAGGATGTAGAATCATCTCGATCACTAATCCATGATACGCTAATTACTCCTATCGCTTCAGGATGTGACGCCACATAATCTATTACCTCTTGATTGCTTTCTGTTGCGAAAAAATTATCCGGGATTGGCGCATTGCGCAAAAACTCTTCTCTAATAAATCTTGCATTGCATGATGCTTTGTTATCCAATACCACATTAATCGGAGCATTTTTTCCCTTCAAATCACTCCAGTTTTTGACTTGTCCATTCATAATGGATTTCACTTGGTCTGTCGTCAAAACTGTATCCTTGTTGGATGGATGGATGATAAAAGCAACTCCATCTACTGCAATGCGCACCATTTCAGGAAAACGCTTCTTGGATTCAAACATTTTCAATTCCTCATCTGTCAATCGACGATTAATAATCGCCGCCTGAATGCTATCCTTCAGCAATAAATTAATGACTTCAGTTTCTGGCAAATACTGAGCTTGAACATCTGCATTGGCATAGAACTCTTCAAATACGTCTATTTGCGATTCCATCATCAATTGGTAAGATACATCCACGCCCAATTTCAGTTTACCGGCTGAAATGGATTCTTTGGTGCGATCATAATTACCACAACCCAATACCATTAAGGCCATTAGAATTCCTACAATACTTCTCATTCGTTTATTTTTAGCATGAGCCTTCTAGCCCTGATGATGGTATAAGTCAATACAACAACTACAAACGCATATCGGTACCAACCTGTCACTACATCATCCATAAGCGGCGTGGCCAATACCAACACCAACATAAACATCATCATTACAATGGTTATGATTGCCAAAATGGTAGAGAAGTTTAGCTTTCCTTTTAACATGCGGTGCAAAGATACATTGAGTGCGCAATACAAATGAAAAAAGGGGCTTGCGCCCCTTTAAGATTATTTCAAAGAGAATCGCATCGGGATCGTCATTCTGAGACGAACCGAATTACCATTCATCTTGGCGGGAACAAATTTCTTTTTCAACTTGTTCACTGCAGTAATTGCAGCTTTGTTGAAACCTGGTCCTTCTTCCACACCACGTAATACAGTCACATTGGAAACGGAACCGTCAGCTTCAACTACAAAGTTCACATAAACTGTTCCCTCAATTTGGTTGGTCTTCTCCATTTCTGGATAAACGATGTTGCTCAACAACTCAGCATACATAGCTTCTTCTCCACCTGGATAAGTTGCCTTTTCCTCAGCAAAGTCAAAAACCTTAGCTGGCGCTGTATTCAAATCAACAGGGGTGTAAGTATTCTCAGTAGGAATGATTAGTCCGTCCTCACCTTCAGTTGTCTCAGTCGAGATGTTTTTACGATCCAAATCCGTATCCGCGGGTGGTGGGTTTTCCACTTCCTCTGTGGTTACATCAATGGTGGTAAATTGAATCTGACGAATCTTGGGTGGGGGTGGGGGTGGCGGGGGTGGGGGTGGCGGGGGTGGCGGTTCATTGGGATCCGTTGGAGGTGGCGTCATCATCTCTGCTGACATCTCAACCTCAAACGCATCATCGCCTTCACCATCACCTCTTAAAAACTTGGGAGACAAGGCTACTGCTGTTGCAAATCCTATGGTAGAAAATACTGCAATTGCCAGGTATTTTCCATAGTTTTTACGAATAGAGTAGGCACCATACAAATGATTCTTGTGCTCAAACACCAAGTCATTGCGATCACGGCTGAACAAACTGTTCCAGCCAGATTCAAAGCTCAACACTACTATAATAAGAGCGAAGAGACCGAGGGCTAGTATTGTATCCATATTCTCAGTTTTTTAGGTCTGTACCGATTACTTCGTTATTCGTTCGAATTTTCTGAAGCTTTTTTCAAACCCAGTTCATCTACTCTTTTTTCAAGTGAATTTTGCTCTTGTTTATCCATGTCCAAGATGGCACGTTTTCTCACATTGCAAATGTTCAACTCATCCATTGCGTTAACAACATTCCTCCATTTACTCTTGTCAATGGTCTTAACAATCACAAATGGCGCTTTGTCATCATTCACAATTTTACCGTATGCATCTTTGTATTGCGCTTCATAATCTTCTTTGCTAAGACCCTTAGCATTCAACTCTGTTTGCAATTCAAACACGCGTTCATTGATGGTTCTGTTTTTATCCAAAAGCACCTTTCTGAAACCGTCTTTGGAGAAATCTGTTTTTTGAAGAACCGTTGTATCAGGATCAAACTTTCCGTGATAAACAAAAACATGATCTTCTCCTTCGCCGATTAACAAAGTTGTTGCCAACTCATCGGCCAACTTTGTCTTTTCATCATTGTCCTTAACTTCCTTGGGATAGATGATCTCCAAGGTTTTAGGCTTGCTCAATGAAGTGGCCAAGATGAAGAAGGTCAATAACAAAAACGCCAAATCCACCATTGGGGTCATGTCCATGTGAACATGACCTTTCTTGGGGCGTTTTTTACCGCCTTTTTCATTTCCACCACCTTGTATTATTTCTGCCATAATACTATTGTTACTCGCTTTCAGCCGCAATATCAACTCCGGCCTCGAGCGTGGTTACCATGTTAAATTGAAAAATATTTTTCTCTCTGAAAATGTCAATGACCTTCTCAATCTTCTCATAATCGGTGCCTCCGTCTGCTTTGATGGCATAACGCAAACCCTCATCACCACGCAAATCTTCTACACTCATGCCTTTGTTCTGGGCATCAATCATAAAGGCCTCATATCCTTCTTGAATCCAATCAGACAATTCATTTTTCAATGAATCCGTTGGAATTCCTTTTGTCAATTGATCCATTTTGGCTCGAGTAGACTCGTCTGCATTGAGGTAATTAGAGAGATTAGCCAAGTCCATTCCAAACATGCCCATGACAGAAAAACGCTTAGTCTGATCTTCAGAAACTTTGAGTTCAGGATGTCTTTCGATCATCCCTTTCAACATTTCCTTGCGAACTTCCTTTCCGTGGATATCAAAGAACACACGACCATCTTGGTCAATGGTTACCAACATGATTTTCTCTGGAAGCAAAAGTTCTGAAGTAGAAGACGGCGTGTCTACCAATACGGGCTCGTTGGGCCTAAACTTAGCGGTAAGAATAAAGAAGGTCACCAACAAGAAGCCCAAATCCACCATGGGAGTCATGTCCAGGCTGGGGGCGCTTTTTGGCATTTTTGGTTTTGGCATAAACTGCAACCTTATTATTAAACCTTACTTTATTGAATTATTTCTTAGCTGCTACTGCTTGAGATACGCTGAAACCAGCCTCATCGATAGCGTGTGTCAATGAATCGATACGTGTGCTGAAGAAGTTGAAAAGAACTATCGCCAATGCAGAACCCAAGATACCCAAGAAGGTATTGATCAAGGCCTCAGAGATACCCAATGACAATGCTGTAGCGTCTGGAGCTCCTGCAGTTGCCATTGCTTCAAAAGAAGAAATCATACCGCGTACAGTTCCCAACAATCCAACCAATACCCCCAAAGAAGCACAAGTAGAAAGTATAACCAAATTCTTAGACAACATGGGCAACTCCAATGAAGAAGCCTCATCCAATTCAGTTTTTACTGCAGTCACTTTTGACTCACGATCCATAGACGCATCAGCCTCTACAGACTTGTATTTCATCAAACCTGCTTTTACTACAGCAGCAACTGAACCTTTTTGCTTATCGCAAGCAGCCATTGCTTGGTCTACTTGACCTGAAGCAACCAACGTACGAACAGAACGAACAAACTTACTAACGCTACCTTTACCTTTAGCTTGTGTCAAGCTAATCATGCGCTCTACAAAGAAAATCACAACAACCAAGTTAACAGTAATCAAAATAGGAACGATGAAACCTCCCTTGTGAATGGTTCCCAATACGTTCAATGGATGTCCTTTTTCAGGATCCCCTCCCTCAAAGTTTGCAGCATCTCCCAATACATTTACATAGAGAATCGCTGAAACAATCAATGCCACTGGAATGGCGATGTAAGGAAAAATGGCAGAGAAATCAAAAGAACTTTCTGCGCTTTGTGTTTTTTTCGCTTGACTCATAGCTGTTTTTTAATATAAATTTTTTAGTGCGCCAAACATACGCAAGGAAGACCTAAATCGGAAACAAAATGGTGTTTTCTTTTTGTGAAATTTTAGGTGTGCATCTCGTCGTATCTCAGCTTGACAAACTTACGAACGCTGAAATAAGTGGACAACGTAGAAACACTTAGACCCACAAAGGCGGTGCCGAGCACTACCCAAAAGATTCGACCCTTTTCCATTAATACGGAAATAATCACGGGCCAATCTTGCATAATAAAGAACAATCCTGTAAAGATAACAAGCAGCGCAATGAGCGTTGCTCTGAAGCCTTGCCACATGCTTTTCAAAACAAAAGGCTTGATGATAAACCACTTTGTAGCTCCCACCAATTGCATACTTCTGATAATAAATCTTTGAGAGAAAATGGTTAGCTCAACGGTATTCACGATGAGCACAATAGATATCATCATCAACAACCCGGCAATGATCATCAGTATCAAACTCCAATGGGCAATGTTCTCGTTGATTTTTTGAATCAGACTTTCTTGAATAATGACATCTTTCACCAAAGGATTGCGCTTCCAATTTTCTGCAGTGTTGCGCAATGTCTCTACGTCTGCAGCGTCTGGATTCATCCGAACGTCCAAAGAGGCCGGAAGTGGATTGTATCCCAATACACCAGCAACAAAATCATTGCCCAATTCTTTTTTCATAATCTCAGCCGCATCCGCACTGGAAATGTATTGTGTAGATTCACAATAAGCTTCGCCCTCAATTTGCTTTTTAAAAAGCATCAAGTCTGATTCTTGAGCGTCAGGGATAAACATCACCTGGGCCACCAATTGATCATGAAAATGATCTGTTAATGCTGAGCCCAATATCCAAAACACCAGCAATAAAGCCACCAAAACCAAAACCATTGTTGTTCCAATGAACGTGGAAATGGATGCTGACTTACTAGCTGATGTTTTGAGAATACTGCGCATAATTATTTCATGAATCGATTAACCAATCTTTTCAATCTTTCCTTTGAAGTACAAATCTTCATCTGCCAAAGGGTGGTTAAAATCAATGATCAAACTGTTCAGCTGAACTTCTACAACCACTCCATAAACCTCTTCTCCCTCATCCGTTGTCATAGGCACAACTTCACCCACCTCAAACAATTCATCATCCATTTCTCCATCATCTCCAATAAAATCACTCTTTGGAAACTCCATGTAAAACTCTTCTTTCTCTGTTCCATAAGCTTGGTCACATGGGATATGCAACTCAAACTCCTCACCCTCAGCTTTACCCATGATGGCCGCTTCAAATGCAGGTAGCATTTCACCGGAACCAATCATAAATGCCATGGGCTCTTCTTCATTTGTCTCTTCGAACAACTCTCCATCAAAGCCATCCAAATACAAGCGATACGACACGCTTACTTCTTTTCCGTTTTCTACCTTCATTTTTTATTTTTTAATCGTTATTTTTTGTCCTACTTGCAAGCGATCTGTCAACTTTGGATTCCATTTTTTCATCTCCGCAATGGTCACTCCATATTTGCGCGCTATCAAATTCAATGTATCTCCCTTGCGCACGGTATACACCTGTGACTTAGGTGCTGGGGCAGGTTTGGGTGTTGGCGCTACTTCTGTTGAATCAGCAGCAGACTCCCCTCCCATGGCCTTTTGAGCTGTAGCAACAGGATCACTTTCCGTAATGCTAATGGTCTTTTTTACCCTTGTCTTAATTTTCAATACTTGACCAACCTTTAAACTGTTGGATTTTAAACCATTCCACTGCTTGATTTGACTGGTAGTGACGTTGTATTTTTTAGCAACTGCGGCCAATGTTTGCCCTTTGGTCACCTTGTGCTTTTTCCAAGAATCTTCCCAAACCACTTTCTCCGTCACCTTCTTGGCACCTCCAATGGCATCGCTATTATTGGCCACTACTGTTTCCTTTGGCTTTTCTGCAATGGCGCTTTGCGCATAAATCAAGGACTCATTGGCAATAAACAATCCAACTTTACTCACTGGTAAAGTGATGTAATGCTTTTGTCCATTGTCCGGAATCTCTTTTAATTTGTATGTGCCGTTGAGATAAGTAACATCCTGCACATTCATTCCCAAAACCTTGGACATGGCGTCGAAATCCAATCTGCTCTTGACATGTACCGTATCCACCTCATAACAAGTTATCAATGGTTTCTTGGGATACAAATTGTACTCTGAAGTGTGGTTCATGATATAATTCACAGCGATAAACGCTGGAACATAACCTTGCGTCTCTTTGGGCAAAAAGGGCTTTATGCTCCAAAAATCTTTCTTTCCTCCAGATCTTCTAATCGCCTTGTTGACATTTCCAGGACCACTGTTGTAGGCTGCTAATGCCAATTGCCAATCGTCAAATGTATCATACAAGAACTTCAAATATTTACAGGCCGCTTCTGTTGATTTATATGGATCAAAACGATCATCTTGATAGCTGGTAATTTCCAATCCATAAAGCTTGGCCGTTCCGGGCATGAATTGCCAAAGTCCGCCTGCGCCAACACGTGAAATGGCTGTTGGATTCAAGGCTGATTCTACTATGGCCAAGTATTTCAATTCAATGGGAATATTAAACTTGGTCAATTTTTCCTCAATCATTGGGAAATACAATTGCGCCATACCCATCACCTTGCTTGTGACGTCTTTTCTGCGCACTGCATACAAATCAATAAATCCTTGAACGGTTGAGTTGTAAACCAAATCAAACGGAGTATCTGCGTCCAAGTTCTTCATGCGCTCCTCAATAATCTCAGCCGTAAAGCTGGGCAATTGATTCTTCTCATATCCAAATGGATTGAGCAGCAATGAGTCTGAAGAGTAGCAGTAATGATTCAAATAATTGGAAACCAACACTTGATCAATGGCTTGTACCTCGGGGTTATCTTTTTGAACAGAAAAAGAGGCATTGCTCCCTGGTTGGGCTTGAGCAGCAAGGGCGGTAGCAAAAAGGAAAAATAGAAAAATCTGTCTCACAAATGTTTTTTTTACGGTAAGCATTCAATCCTAAACAAGGCACAATTTCCGAACACTTTTCAAGGTGTTCTGAAAAGATTGAATGCTTTTGTCAACAGATTTATTAAGATTCTTTGAGGCAAGCATTCAATTGTTGTGCTGCGCATAACAAATGGTTCTCCTCAAAAGCCCGAGACAAAATTTGAACGCCAAAGGGCATTCCATTTTGTTTTTTTCCCAAAGGAATAGAGATTGCGGGGTGTCCTGATAAATTGGCTTGTACTGTAAAAATATCTTCTAAGTACATCGCGATGGGGTCTGCTGATTTCTTGCCCATTTCAAATGCAGCATCCGCCGTGGTGGGCGTAATGATGACATCATACTGAGCAAGAATCTCATTGGTTTTGTTCTGAATTACTCTTCTCACCTTTTGCGCTCTGCTATAGTAAGCGTCATAATAACCCGAACTCAAAACAAATGTCCCCAACATTATTCTTCTTTTCACCTCTTCTCCAAATCCCTCTGTTCTGCTTTTTTTATACGTGTTGTCAATTCCCTTGGCTTCTTTGGAACGGTATCCGTAATGAATCCCATCAAAGCGGGATAAATTGGAAGAAGCCTCTGCGGTAGTCAACACGTAATAAGTTGGCACCAGTTGATCTACAATTGGGAAATTAACTTCCTCAACGTGATGCCCTTCTTTCTTTAACTTTTCAGTAAGATTTAAAAATGCTGCTTTAACCTCTTCATTCAACCCTTCTCTGTGCACGCAATCTTTTAAAACGGCTATACGCAAGGGCTTTGCATCCTGATTCTCCAAAGAATATCCCTGGTGAAAAAGGGTGCCGTCATATTGATCTGGCCCGGCCATAATGGACAAATACAAAAAAGCATCCTCAATACTACGGGTAATGGGGCCTATTTGGTCAAAACTACTCGCATATGCAATCAAGCCGTGGCGAGAAATACGACCATAAGTTGGCTTTAATCCAACAGTTCCTGTGTAAGAAGCAGGCTGTCTTATGCTTCCACCTGTATCGCTTCCCAAAGCCATCAAACACAAATCTGCTGCAACTGCCGCCGCAGATCCACCCGACGAACCGCCAGGAACACACTTTTCATTGATGGGATTCAATACCGGTCCGTATACCGACTTTTCATTGGAAGAGCCCATTGCAAACTCATCACAACTCAATCTTCCAATAATAATGGCATCTTCAGCCAACAAACGCTCCACAGCTGTTGCCGTGTATAAAGACTCAAAACCTGCTAAAATTTTTGATGACGCGGTGACAACATGACCTTTATAACATAGGTTGTCTTTTAAACCAATAACAACTCCTGCTAATTTTCCTGCTTTTCCCGATTGAATCTTCTGTTGAACAATTTCCGCTTGGGCTTTGACTTCATCTGCATACACCTCAATAAAGGCATTCAAATGACTTGAGCGTTCAATATTGTCCAAATAATAAGATACCAACTCGGGTAGTGTAATAGCACCATAGCCCAAGTCTTTTTGTACTTCGGAAAGCGAGGAGTAACGGGGAGTCATTACAATTTCTCTGGCTTGTTGTCGGTCTCTGAAGCTTCGCCTTTGCTGGCGTCTTTAAATTCCTTGACACCTTTACCCAAACCACGCATCAATTCTGGAATTTTCTTTCCTCCAAAAAACAACAACAATACTGCAATGATGAGAATAATCTCTGTAGGTCCTAATTTACCCATGACTTAATGTTTACGCGTTAACTGTTTGCAAAGATAGGGTAATCCCTTCTTGTTTATTTCCCTCTTATCTCGAAAAAACCAAATCCGATTGACCTATTTTTTTCCCCCCTTCAAAGATGGATATTTTGTAGGTTCCTTTGGTCAATCCTGATGCCATGCAATACATACAAACGTCTGTGTCCTGATTCTGATAATCTATTTCACGCATTGCGCTATAAGCCATGCTCTGTCCGTCCAAATTAGCATTGCCCGCATTACCAATCAGCTGTCCTGAAGGAGATTCCACACGCATGTAAATCTTCTTGGTTCCTGATTTGACAATATTGTTTTGTCGAATGGTAAAACATGATTTGATCTGAGACGCTTGAGATGCGCGCTCAACATCCTTTTCTCCACCACGTGTTTTTTCTTTGATTCCTTTGTTGCTAAAACCTGCAGCGGCTAGGACCGATCCTTTGGTAACGACATCTTGCGTGGTGCTCAACTCAGTGGCCAATTGTTTGGACTGCGTCTCTGCCCTGTTGGCTCTATCGCTCTCATTCTGTTTCTCTACTATCAGTCGATCATTCATTCTTTGCAATGAATCAATGTCATGGATGTAGCCCTTCATGATGCGACGCAATGTAGCGGTTTCGTCTCGCAATTGTTTGATGTCAAAATCCTTATTGCGTGCAGATGCCAACAATTTTGCAATTCGATTGGTTTGCCATTGAATGCTGTCTTGCAATTGTTTATTGTCTGTTTCCATTTCGGAAAAAGTCCCTTGCATTTGCTCCAATTCCATCTGCAATCCATCTCGTTCATCGATCAATGTCCCATTTTCCTTATCCACATAAATGATTCTTTCTGTCAACTCCTTTTTTGTTGAGTACAGCATGTAGCCGAGAAACAATGACAGTATTGACAATATGGAGATTAAAATGATGTATACCCTATTGGTCATAAATTTATTTTTTGCTAAATTAAGTTGTTTGTTCCAAAGATGATACTTTGTATATTTGCCGCTCAATGGTCCTGTGGCCGAGCGGCTAGGCAGAGCTCTGCAAAAGCTTGTACAGCGGTTCGAATCCGCTCGGGACCTCTAAAAATCCTCCTTCGGGAGGATTTTTTTTAATACTTCTCTTTGATTTTATTGGCCCCGTCGTCCCACTCCTCCTTGGCTTTGCGCACTCCATTATGGTACAAAGCACTCTCCTCAATAGCTGGCAACAACATAAATGAAAAGCGATACAAAGGATCATAGGTCCATGACAATTCTCTTTGCTCTCTGGGCATCCACTTCACCTTTCCATTGATTTTCTCTCCTGCCACCAACAAGACACTCAACACCAACAATGTTTTAAAGACGGCAAAGAAAGATCCGGCAAAAGCATTCACATTGCTACCGCCACCTGACTTGATGGCCACACTTACCAATTTTGCAATAAAAAACAACAATACTGCAAACAACAATACACAAATCAAAAACGCCTTTAAGCCAGATCCATTGGGCTGAGGACCGCCCCATTTTCCTGCAAACCAATCGGAAAAATGCAATGACAAATAGATGGCGACAAAAATAAAAAGGAGATAAAATATCTCCATGATGAATCCATTGCGCCACCCCTTCCATGCTGCGTACCCCAACATGACAAATATGGCGATGTCAAAAATCATAATCATGAATGAAAATTAATCCTTTTTGGGTAACCTAGACCATCTTTCCATACTTGTTTCTCCAATCTCCTTTGTTAATTACTTGATGATATTCCTACTTTTGTAAAAAATGAATAGCATGAGTCAATTTGATGTGATAGTGATCGGTTCTGGTCCTGGTGGTTATGTAAGCGCCATTCGTTGTGCGCAATTGGGAATGTCTGTTGCACTAGTTGAAAAATACAACAGCCTAGGTGGCACTTGTCTCAACGTAGGTTGTATTCCTTCTAAAGCGTTGTTGGATTCTTCAGAGCACTACCACCAAGCGGTTCACCAGTTCAATGAGCACGGTATTGAACTGTCTGCAGCGCCCAAGATCAATCTGAAACAAATGATTGCCCGCAAGGCGGGTGTCGTTTCCGATACCGTTAAGGGTATTCAATTTTTGATGAAGAAGAACAAAATCACCGTTCTTCACGGAATGGGCAGCTTTGTTGATGCGCACACCGTTGCCGTTGCAGGAGAAAAAGAAACACAAAACATTACCGGTAAAAACATCATCATTGCCACAGGATCCAAGCCTGCCTCATTGCCTTTCATCAACATTGATAAAAAGAGAATCATCACCAGCACAGAGGCTTTGGAGATGACGGAGATTCCAAAACATTTGGTCATCATAGGAGGCGGAGTAATTGGTCTAGAGTTGGGCAGCGTTTATGGGCGTTTAGGTGCCAAGGTGAGTGTTGTAGAATTCATGGAAGGCATCATTCCCACTATGGACAAAGCGTTGGGCAAGGATTTGCAAAAGTCTTTGACAAAATTGGGCTTTGAGTTTTACTTGTCTCACAAAGTAAAATCAGTTGAGAACACAGGTAAAAAAGTTGTTGTAAAAGCAGACAACGCCAAAGGAGAAGAGTTGGTTTTGGAAGGAGATTACACGTTGGTTTCTGTAGGAAGAAAACCATACACAGAAGGACTAAACTCAGACAAAGCAGGCGTTGCTTTGGATGAGAGAGGACGTGTCATCACCAATGATTTATTACAAACATCACAGCCCCACATTTACGCCATTGGCGATGTGGTTAAAGGGGCGATGTTGGCCCACAAAGCTGAAGAAGAGGGTGTTTATGTTGCGGAAATTTTAGCGGGGCAAAAACCCCACATCAACCACCACTTGATTCCTGGAGTGGTTTACACATGGCCTGAAGTAGCCGCTGTAGGTTATACAGAGGAGGAATTGAAAACCAAAGGCATTGCCTACAAAGCAGGAAGCTTTCCTTTCAAAGCCAGTGGCAGAGCGCGTGCCAGCATGGATACTGATGGATTTATCAAAGTATTGGCTGATGCCACCACAGATGAAGTATTGGGTGTTCACATGATTGGTCCACGTTGTGCGGATTTAATTGCGGAGGCTGTTATGGCAATGGAGTTCAAAGCAACAGCAGAGGACATTGCGCGCATCTGTCACGCACACCCCACATTTACAGAAAGCTTGAAAGAGGCGGCTATGGCAGCAACTTCAAACCGCGCCATTCACATGTAAATTTAAATTGACAATAGATATGAAAAGAAGGCCACGTGCCTTCTTTTTTTATGGTATCAAAGTAAAACGATTACTAGTGGCTCCATTGAGCGTGCAGGGCTCGTGCCACATATACAAAGGCCTAGCGTAAACGCTGCCAAAAGGAACGCTTTTGTATATCACCAAGGGCTCTTTGGTTTCACTGTGGTTGGCCAGGGAGATGATTTCATACACACCACCTTTGTAGTGTTTCCAGCGCTCGCCGGGCATGGGATAATGCATTGGGTATTCCATAAAATCAATAAAAATGAGGGTTATTCACCTTTTGTTTGTTCTTCTTTTGGCCAACACGAAAAACATACCCCACCTGAACACCGCGTTCAAAGTAGTGAATGTTTTGGGATGCCTTGGCGTTCAAGTCATCGGGGGCTTTTCCGGATTCTTCATTCTTCTCCAATTGGATATCAAACAAAAAGTTGATGCCGTTTTGGAAATTGTGCTGGATAAAGAAACGATCATTAAATACCCATCGCGCGCCATAAACAGCACTGATACCAATGCCGCTAAAGTGCAGGTTGTTCAAATAGCGCTGGCGCAAAAAGGTAAAATCGGTCCAACAAATCACCGCTCCTGCCCCTACCCCACCGTATAAATCAATGCGCGATTTTAATTTAGGAAATTGTAATATAGTTCCACGTTTTTCCAATTGAACACGGATGTAATTCATCCCATTGCTGTGATGAAAATCCATGAATTGTCGCTTGTACAACAGTGAATCTCCATTAAAGGTCCCAGTGTATTGTGCTATTTCCTCAGGGTCCGTCATGCGGTAATAATCTGCAGCAGAAGATGGATCAATATTTCCTGTGATGGTAACGTTCTGCGTTCCTGTAAAACGGTACTTGTGGTGGTCATATCCCAAGGATAAAAACCAATTGTTCCTCAACTCCTGTCCCATTCTAAAATTGAACTGTGGAACTGAGAATTCATTGAGTTTAAAGTACTGCTCACTTTTGGCTGGCATGTCATTGGCTTTTACATCAAACATTGTAAAATCATACCGGCTGCTTTGAAAGTGAATATCTGACGGTGCGTAAAAATTCCTATGGTATCCCCAATAAATATAGGACTCCCGACCTTCCTTCACTGTCTGCTCAGGGGTTTGAGCAAGAACATAAAATGGCATAAAAAACAACAAGTATGGAATAAGCTTTTGCATGGATGAAAAATAGTTTTGTGCAAATTAAAACAACCATGGAACTGAATACTGTAGAAATCGGAAAAAACGGCGAATATCAGGCTGTAGAATTCCTCAAAGAAAATGGCTACCGCATCCGGGAACAAAATTGGCGATTGGGGAAATTTGAAATCGACATCATTGCGGAAAGAGAAAACGACATTGTTTTCTTTGAGGTTAAAACACGCAATGGCTTTGATATTCCTGCGGACCGCATCGTTCAAGGGCAACAAAAAACCCGCATCATGAAAAGTGCACATGCGTATATTCAAAGGTATAAAATTGTCAAAGAGCCCAGGTTTGACCTCATCACCATCTTTGGAAGTGGGCCCAAAATGCGCATCTCTCACATTGAATCTTACTTTTATCCGCTATTGATTTCCGCTCGCTCGCTCTAGATTGCCTAATTTTGCCAAAATCATTTTTCATGGCAAGAATTACATCTAGATCATCCAGCGGAGGTTCGGCCCCAAAAGGTCGCCGAGGTCGCGGAGACAATAAACCCAAGTTTAGCTCAGACAAGCCTGAAAAAGACTTTGTAAAAAAAGACAACAGAAAATCTGCGGATGGACCACGTGATAGAAAGCGTCCTGCCGGTGATCGTCCAGTAAAAAGCGGTCCTGGTTTCAAAAAGAAGTTTGATACAGCCCGTCCTCCTCGTGATGGTGAAGCGCCACGCCGCAAACCAGATGGTGAGCGCACTTCAACAGATCGTCCAAAAAGAGGTGGTGCCGCGTTCACCCCCCGCGGCGAACGTTCGGGATCTGATCGTCCTTTCAAAAAGTTTGAATCCAATGGGCCAACCCGCAGAAAGCGTTTTGACAAACAAGAAGAAGTAGAACAAAAGCCACGCTTTAGAAAAAGCAGCAAAGATTTGGATACTGACTTCACTCCCAAAAAAGCTTTTATTTCAAGGGCAGAGCGCGATGGTCAGATTAGATTGAACAAATACCTTTCCATGGCAGGCATTGCCTCAAGACGTGATGCTGATGAGTTGATTGGTCTAGGATTAATCACCGTAAATGGAAAAGTAGTTACTGAATTGGGATTGAAAATCGATCCACAAAAAGATTTGGTGAAATACGATGACCGCGTTATTCGTGCAGAACAATACCGCTATGTGTTGTTGAATAAGCCCAAAGGATTTATCTGCACCATGGATGATCCCAAAGGCAGAGAGACGGTGATGAATTTGGTTAATTCTGCATGTGCGGAGCGCATTTACCCTGTTGGAAACCTGGACAAGGATACCACAGGGTTATTGCTTTTCACCAATGATGGTGAAATGGCCAAGCATTTGACAGCTCCCAAAAATGACTACGCCAAGCTGTATCACGTTGAATTGACCGAAAAGATTTCCCAAAAAGACTTGGCGCAATTGCTCGATGGTGTTTCATTGGAAGATGGTTTTGTAAAAGCAGAGCAAGTGGCTTTTGTAGATGCAGACACGGACAGAAAGCAAGTAGGTATTCGCATCAACAGCGCCAAAAACCGTGTTGTTCAGCGAATGTTCGAAAAATTGGGATTCCGCGTTAAGAAACTGGACCGCGTTATGTATGCCGGTTTAACCAAAAAAGATTTGACCAGAGGTCGATATAGGCACTTGACTCCTGCAGAAGTGGGATTCTTGAAAATGATTCGATAAAATGTTTGGATTGGTAACGCCAACACTTCGCCCGCCTATTCACTTCTTTGAAGATTGGATGGTTATTGTGCTATTGGTGTTGCTCTCTTTGATGGCTTACTTCAATGTGGTGTATCCAACCAAAATGAAGAATGTGTTCAAAGCTTTTCGCAGTGATATTGCCATGCGCCAATTCATGCGGGAAGAAACCAATATACCCAGGCCTTATCTATTTCTAACCTTTCAACATGCGGTATTGATGGGCTTGTTGTGGGTTTTGTTCTACCAAGCTTTTATTTATTCTACAGCACTGCCTTGGTGGGTATCATTGGTCAGCGCGTTGAGCGTTCTTTTGATCTATGGCTTAAAATGGATTTCTTTTCAGCTGGTCAAGTGGTTTAGTGAAGGTGATTTTACGTTGACGGAATACCAATACCGAACCTTTTCCACCAACAGACTTTTAGCCATCCTGCTTTATCCGCTGATTATTTTAGCCGCTCTCAGCAGCATACAGCACGCCTACATTTACATCGGGTGTACTGCCATTGTTATTGGATTATTAATTTCTTGGCGCATTTTAAAGGGTGCTTGGGTGGCTTTCACGAATAACGTTCCGTTATTCTACATCTTTTTTTACATTTGCACTCTTGAAATATTGCCTGTGCTGATTGGAGTGAAGTTGATACAGTTGTTGTCCAATCCTTAGGATGTATTCATTGGAAGATTAAAATGGCAGAAAAAGTAAAATCCATCCTGATTACCATTCAAGATCCGGGGAATGAAAAGAACCCGTATTTTGACATTGCTAAGAAGTACAAAATCAAGATTGATTACCGTACTTTTATCCATGTGGAGGGGATTCCAGCCATCGATTTCAGACAACAACGCATTGATATCCTGGATCACCCCGGTGTCATTTTCACCAGCAGAAATGCTGTTGATCATTACTTCAGAATGGCCAAAGAAATGCGTCTCACCATTCCAAATGAAATGAAATATTTCTGTACATCTGAAGCCATCGCTTTCTATTTGCAGAAATACATCTTGTTCAGAAAGCGCAAAATATTTTACGGAAGCGGAACCTTTTCTTCTTTGATTGAGGTTATCCTCAAACAAAAAGGAGAAAAACTATTATTGCCTTGCTCTGACTTACTCAATCAAACCATCCCTGCAGAATTGGAAAAGAATGGCATCTCCCATTCCAAGGCCAATATGTTCAAAACGGTCTGCAGTGATTTGTCTGATTTGGCCGATGTGAAATACGACATGTTGGTTTTCTTTTCTCCTTCAGACATTGAGTCACTTTACAAGAACTTTCCAAAGTTCAAACAGAACACCACGCGCATTGCCGTATTTGGGAAAACAACAGCCGACGCTGCTGCTGACAACAAATTGCGCATTGACATCATGGCACCCAATCCCAAGTCGCCTAGCATGAGCGCTGCCATTGAAAAATACATCATTGAGAACAAATAAAATATAGGTTTTTCCTATAATTTATTCGAGCCAAGCCGTTGTTTTCTACAGCAACTTTGCTGTTCGAATGAATGATCAATTTTTAATACAACAAGTTGGGTTATCCTTGATTCCTGGGCTTGGGCCAAAAAGGACGAGAGAAGTTCTGCATCTGTTCAAAGACCCCATGGACATCTTCCGAGCTCCATTCAAAGACTTTCAGGCCTTGGGGTTTTTCAGCAAGGAATGGTACCAATACCTGCACAGCGCAGCTTTTATGCAGAATGCAGAAAAAGTGGTAAATGACTGTCTTAAACTAAAGATTGAAATCACTTTTATCCAAGACAGCCATTATCCCCATCGATTAAAAAACTGCGACGACGCGCCCGTTGTATTATACACCCAAGGACAAAATGCATTAAAAACAACACCCTTCATGGTTGCCATTGTGGGATCGCGAACCACCACACCTTATGGAGTTGACTTTGTGAATCAATTCATCTCAGCTGTTGCCAAGCATCCCGTGACCATCGTATCCGGATTGGCTTATGGAATAGATCAAGCGGCGCACCAACAATGCAACGCATTGGGCGTGGCCAACATTGCCTGCCTTGCACATGGTCTTCACACCATATACCCTGCAAGCCATCGTCCACTGGCGCAACAAATCAAAAACAACGGAGGACTCATCACTGAATATTGTCCGGGCATTTTTGCAGACAAAGAAAGATTCCCCATGCGCAACAGAATCATTGCCGGTTTATGTGATGCTACATTGGTTATTGAATCGGAAAAAAGTGGTGGAAGTCTTATCACCGCCCAATTTGCACAACAATACAACCGAGATATTTTTGCTCTTCCCGGAAGAATACATGATGTGAAAAGCCAAGGGTGTAATCAATTGATCTACCAAAACATTGCCGCCGCCATCACAGAAATTCCACAGCTGCTTAAGGATCTTGGCATCAAAGAGCAACCAGAGCTTCCATTTGAAACAGATCCGTTGAGTGAAAATGCGCAATTAACCTTTCAAACCCTGCGGGCCTTTCGCGAGTTGCACTTGGATGAACTTCAGATAAAAACACAACTATCAGCCTCCCATTTTGCATCAGCTATTTTTGAATTGGAAATGTGTGGAATAATTCACAAACTTCCTGGTTCTCGCGTAGCAACGTCAAGATAAGATATTACTACATTTGTTGCCGCATGAATTCAGCTATTGCACTGCAACACATACAGGCTCCTATCGCACAAGAAATGCGCGATTTTGAACCTTTTTTTGCCAATAGCTTAAAAAGTGAGAATGGTCTATTGGACAAAATTTCACACTACATCATCAAAAGAAAAGGAAAACAAATGAGACCCATGCTCGTTTTCCTCAGCGCAAAGTTGTTTCAAACACCAACGGAGAAAACCTTTGTTGCCGCATCTTTGATTGAATTGTTGCACACGGCTACGTTGGTCCATGATGACGTGGTTGACGAGGCCATGACCAGACGGGGATTCTTTTCTATCAATGCCCTGTGGAAAAATAAAATTGCAGTTCTTGTTGGTGATTATCTCCTTTCCAAAGGCCTCTTAATTAGCGTCAACAACAATGCATTTGATCTCCTTAAAATTGTCGCAACGGCGGTACAAGAAATAAGTGAGGGCGAATTGCTTCAGCAAGAAAAATCAAGAAGGATGAAGGTAACGGAGGAAATCTATTACCAAATCATCCGACAAAAAACAGCTTCTTTGATTGGCGCATGTTGCCAAATGGGCGGCGCCTCCACCAACGTGGACGGCCAAACCCAAGATGCCTTATACCAAATGGGTATCAACATTGGGATTGCTTTTCAAATCAAAGACGACCTCTTAGATCTTGGATTTGGCGCCAACATAGGCAAGCCGACAGGAGGTGATATTCAGGAAAATAAGCTCACTCTGCCCATCTTACATGCTCTGCAGCATGGGGGCAAGGAGACCATTGCTTTCATCAAGTTACTACTAAAAAACAAAAGTGTTGGCCAAAAGGAACTCATGGACTTGCAGCAAAAGCTAATGGAATGCGGATCAATAGCCTATGCGACGGAAGCCATGAATCGATACGCCAAAACCGCTCAAGATATTCTGGCTCAATTCCCGCAATCAGACGTCAGCGGCTCCATACATAAACTCATCCAATTCACCATAGAACGAGACAAATGAGAAAACTATTTTTCGCAGCTTGTTGCCTAATGATCCTGGCTTGTCAATCAGGCCCCAAAGAAAATGTCATGGCCACCTATGGCAATGGCAATCCCATGAATGTCGTCATCACAGATCCTGAAACTGGTGAGAAAATTGGCGAAAAAACCTTCTATGACAATAAGCAGATTCACACCGATGTTTTAATCAAAGACAACAAGCGCAATGGCACTTGTCGCTCGTTCTACAAAGACGGAAAACCCTTCAGTTTGCACACCTACGAATTGGGCGTGAAAAATGGACCTTATCAACTCTGGTATGAAAACGGTCAAATCAAAATAGACGGTTTTTATAAAGACAACAAGCCCTCCGGTGTTTGGAAAACTTATCAGCAAGACGGAAAACTTATCAAAAATGAAAACATGGATTCAAAAGAATCAAGTATCATTGTTCCATGATTCGTCTTATCATCATCTTTTTCTTATTACCCTTTTCTCTTTTGTCGCAAAAGACAACGGAGGCCTACATCCAAAAATGGAAAAAGGAATGTTTGGAGCAAATGGAGAAACATGGCATTCCTGCGAGCATCACCATGGCACAGGGAATTTTAGAATCAGGATCTGGAACTTCTGACCTAGCCACTGAAGCCAACAATCATTTTGGCATCAAATGCCACAAGGATTGGACGGGAAAAAAATTCTACAAGGATGACGACCAAAAAAATGAGTGCTTTCGTGTATATGAACATCCAGAAGCCTCATTTGAAGACCACAGCCTTTTTCTCAAACGCGACCGCTACGCGTCTTTGTTTGAACTAAAACCAACCGACTACAAAGGCTGGGCGCAAGGACTAAAGCAATGTGGATATGCCACCAATCCAAAATATCCCCAATTGCTCATTGAGCTCATTGAAAGGCACCATCTCCATGAGTTGGATCAAGGAACTGAAGCCGTCTCTCAAATGGACGACCTAAAAAAAAAACTAGCAGAACTATACTAGTTGTCCAAAAAAACAACCGCTACATCATTGCTGCCAAAGGCGATACAGAAGAATCGCTCACCAAAGAATTGAATTTTGGAAGTTGGCAATTGAAAAAGTACAATGACCTTGACATTCAAATGTTTCAACCCGGAGACAAGATTTATCTTCAAGGAAAACGTTTGTGGGTAAAAGAAAAGGGAATTACTGCTGATAACAATACTACACTTTGGCAGATTTCTCAGGACCATTGTGTATCGCTAAAAAAACTAGCCAAATTCAATGGGCTAGAGCGTTCAAGTCCAGTTAAAAAAGGTGATTTTGTAAAGTTCAAAAAATAAAAAAGGCCATCCTAAGATGACCTTTTACAAGTTGCCCGAACAGGATTCGAACCTATACAAGCAGAATCAAAATCTGCTGTCCTGCCATTAGACGATCGGGCAAAAGCGAGGCAAAAATAATGCTATTTTCATAAACAATGCAAGACTTTTCTGAATTAGATACATTTGTAGTAAATTTTTTTGTGTGATTACAATACTCAATTACATCAACGGAGCGCTAACTCCCGCTGAATCAGGGAAAACCATCGACAACATCAGTCCAAGAGATGGAAAAGTTTTTTCAACCATCCCTGATAGCCACGCAGAAGATGTTGAGCTAGCCGTTGCTGCTGCACAAATCGCTTTCCCATTATGGAAAACAACTCCCGCTGAAGACCGTTGCAAAATCCTCACCCGTATCGCTGATTTGATTGCAGAAAGACATGATCTTTTGAGTCATGCGGAATCACTGGACAATGGAAAACCCATTGCGCTGGCTGGTCACGTTGACATCCCACGCGCAGAAAGCAACATGCGCTTCTTTGCCTCGGGAGCGCAACACTTTGCCAGTGAAAGCCATGTCATGGAAAACGGTGTTGTCAATTACACCTACCGCAAACCATTGGGCGTTGTGGGTTGCATCTCCCCTTGGAATTTACCCTTGTATCTTTTCACGTGGAAGATTGCTCCTGCCTTGGCTGCAGGAAATTGCGTTGTAGCCAAACCTTCAGAGTTAACACCCTACACCGCCTTTCTTTTCGCTCAAATCTGCATCGATGCCGGCCTTCCAAAAGGTGTATTAAACATCCTACATGGAACAGGACCCAATGTCGGCGAAGCCATTGTCAATAACAACAACATCAAGGCCATTAGCTTCACAGGAGGAACAGCCACAGGAAAACGCATTGCTTCCATATTGGCTCCTCAATTCAAAAAAATGTCTTTGGAGCTGGGCGGTAAAAATGCCACCTTGGTATTTGATGATGTAGATGTGGAGAACACAGCTTCCAACGTCATGCGCGCCGCTTTTGCCAATCAAGGGCAAATCTGCCTTTGTGGTTCACGCATTTTTGTTCAACGATCCATTTACGAAGCTTTCAAAAATGCATTGGTCGCCAAAGTATCTAAAATGGTGGTGTCTGACCCTTTAGATCCTCAATCCAAATTTGGCGCATTGGTCTCTGAAAGCCATTTGAATAAAGTATTGTCCTATATCCAACTGGCACAAGAAGAAGGAGGAAAAATTCTTTGTGGTGGATTGTCACCTGAAATGCCTGATGATTTGAAAGGTGGTTATTATTTACAACCCACCTTGATTGAAGGACTTGACCCACATTGTCGCACCAACCAAGAAGAAATTTTTGGACCCGTAGCAACCATCATTCCCTTTGACACAGAAGATGAAGCTATTGAATGGGCCAATTGCACACCTTATGGTTTGGCAGCATCCATCTGGACACAAAATGTGGGGCGTGCACACCGCGTTGCACAAAACCTAGAAACCGGAATCAGTTGGGTCAATACTTGGCTCATGCGCGACCTCCGCACTCCCTTTGGTGGTGTAAAACAATCCGGCCTAGGAAGAGAAGGCGGATGGGAAGCTTTCCGCTTTTTCACCGATCCTCAAAACATTTGCATCGATCCCAATACACTGTAACCCGCATGGCCAAACAGATTGACGGTACCACCTTCCTCAATAAAAACGAGGCACTCAATGAAGTAGACGTTTTGAGAAAAAACAAAACACCATTGAGGGGAATTGAAATAGTGGACCTTACCGACGGACAAATCATTACCCATTATGAAAAAACCGTTTGGTTTAAAACACAACGCCTTTGTTACACTCAAGCCAAACAATTCATCCAAAAACAAATGATTGGACAATGGCAATGGGTGGAATTTAAATTGTGAATTTCTGTTAGAATTTTGTTGTGACATTGCGCTATTTCGTACCTTAGACCACGTACGCTATGGCCAGTGCAGAAAGTAAAATATTGGTAGAAAAGTTAGACCTTTTCATTCGGAAATACTACAAAAACCGAATGATCAAAGGGTTGCTGTACAGCATGGCGCTTGGCGTTTCGCTATTTTTATTGATCATTTTCCTAGAATACCTTGGCCGCTTTAGCTCTGGGGTTCGTGCATTTTTATTTTTCGGATTCTCTGCTTCCTTGCTCTCCATTTTGGGATTTTATGTGGTATTTCCTTTGCTCAAATTCTTTAGATTGGGGAAAACCATTTCCAGTGAGGAAGCTGCATTGATTATTGGAAAACACTTCAGTGGCATCCAAGACAAATTGCTCAACACCTTGCAATTGCAACAAGCGGCCAAACGAGAAAACCAAGAACTTCTTTATGCCGCCATCGAACAAAAGCAAAAAGAACTTCAGCCCGTTCCATTTCAAAACGCGGTGAATTATCGCGACAATGTGAAATACTTGAAATACGCTTTACCGCCCTTGGTCTTGCTTAGCGTACTCCTTTTTGCCACCCCATCCACCATCACAAGGCCCACCAAAAGAATTGTACAATATGACAAAGCGGAGGAGGATGCTCCTTTCCAATTTATCCTAGAATCTCCAACCAACATTCTTGAAAACCAAGATGCTGAAATTGCCCTAAAGCTTACCGGACAAGAGATTCCTGAAAGGGTTTACCTCATCAAGGATGGCCAAAAACTGCTGTTAGAGAAAAAAGATCTGCTGCACCACACCATCACCATTCCGCATGTCAACGAATCTTTTGATTTTTATTTTGTCGCGGCGGATTACTCCAGCCAACCCTTTAGTTTGTCTGTCATTCCACAGCCCAAGATGACGGGTATACAGGCTGTTTTACAATTCCCCGCATATTTGAAACGCGCACCTGAAAACCTAACTCAAGCAGGCGACCTTACCTTGCCTGAAGGAACGCAAATCACCTGGACTTTCAATTGTCTTCATGCGGATTATATCCACGCTGTTATCAATGGACAAAAACAACAAGTTGGCATAGAAGACAACCAAGCGCAACTGAGTTGGACAGCAATGCAGTCCTTTCCTTACCAAATTTTCCCAGCATCAGCATTGGCCAAAAGCTTAGATTCCCTGACTTATTATGTCAATGTTGTTCCTGACCAATACCCCCGCATCTCTTTCATCGATAAAATAGATTCCAATAGTCAAACCCTTCACATCTTGACAGGAGAGATTCAAGATGATTACGGTATTTCCAAGCTGCAGTTCAATCTAAAAACGCCTGGATCTAAGTGGTCATCCACACCGATGAACATCAACCCAGGCGCCATTTCCGACATATACTACCACGCCCTGGATTTAAGTCCTTACTCCCTCAACCCTGGCGACACCATTCAATATTATTTTGAAGTTTGGGACAACGACGGCGTGCATGGAGCCAAGTCTTCCAAAACACAAATTCAAAAATTTGTCATGCCTTCATTGGAGGCGCTTGAAGCAAAATCTGATGAACAACGCACAGAACTCATTCAAGACTTGAGTCAAGCCCAAAAGGAAGCAGAGAAAATCCAACAGGGTTTAAAAGACCTAGAGAAAAAGTTGTTGGAAAAGAAAGAAGCAGATTGGCAAGACAAAAAGAAATTAGAAGAGTTGTTGAAGAGACAGGAAAATCTTAAAAAGAAATTAGAGCAATTAAAAGAAGAAAATCAAAAGCACCAGGAGAACCAAGAAAAGCAAATGGAGCTCAATGAAGAGCTATTGGAAAAGCAAGAAAAATTAGAACAGCTCATGGAGCAGCTCATTGATCCTGAAACCAAAAAGATGATGGAAGAGCTGAAGAAAATGATGGATCAGCTGGACAAAAATGAATTGCAAAAAGAAATGGAAAAACTTCGTGAAAACGAAGAGGACTTGGGAAAAGAATTGGACCGCGCATTGGAACAATTCAAAGAATTAGAGGTAGAGCAAAAGATGGAAAAAACCATCCAGGAGCTTAAGGATCTTTCTGAAAAACAAGAGCAATTGTCCAAAGAGGCTGAAGAGGGAAAGAAAGATTTGGAACAGCTCAAAAAAGAGCAAAATGAACTGAATGAGCAATTCAAAGATGTCAAGGATGATTTGAAAAAATTGGAGGAGCTCAACCAGCAATTGGAAGAACCCAAAGACCTTCCCAATACAGAAGAAATACAGAAAAACATTTCTGAGGAGCAACAAAAAAGTTCTGAAGAATTGAGCAAAGGAAAAAAATCCAGCGCAGGGAAAAGTCAAAAGAATGCTGCTCAGAAGATGAAGGAAATGGCGGAGCAAATGGAAAAATCTGCCGAGGAAGAACAAGAAGAAGAACAAGAGGAAGATGCTGCTGCGTTGAGACAGTTGTTGGAAAATTTAGTTCACTTAAGCTTTGACCAAGAAAAGCTGATGGCAGATTTCTCCAAGCTCAATGTCAATGATCCCAATTATGATAAATACGGTCAACGTCAGCGCAAAATCAATGATGACATGGAAATGGTGAAAGATTCTCTTTTTGCTTTGAGCAAAAGAGTAACCCAGCTTTCGGCATTCATCAACAAGGAAGTAGATGATGTTCAAGATCACATGGATGCTGCACTAGAATGGATTCCAGAAAGACAAATTCCTGCAGCCCGAGCAGAGCAACAGTTTGTAATGACTGGATTAAACAATCTGGCATTGATGCTCAATGAATCATTGCAACAAATGCAACAGCAGCAACAACAGCAGCAGCAACAAAAGTCTGGTAAAGGAAAATGCAAAAAACCAGGATCCAGTGGAAAAGGAAAGGGGAAACCCAAACCTTCTGCAGGTCAAATTAAAAAGATGCAAGAGGCTTTGTCCAAACAATTGGAAGATTTAAAGAAACAAGGACAAAACCAAGGAAAAAGTCAATCAGGAAACAACCCTCAATTGAGCAAAGAATTGGCTGGTGCAGCCGCCAAACAAGCCGCTTTGCGAAAGATGATGGAGGACAAAGCGGGAGAACTCAATCAAGACGGAAGCGGAAAAGGCAATGAGATGAAACAAATTGCCAAAGAAATGGAGCAAATCCAAAAGGATATTGTCAACAACAACATCACTGAGGAAACTTTGCGCAGACAACGGGACATCCTAACCCGCTTGTTGCGCGCAGAGAATGCAGAAAGAACGCAAGGGGAACAGGAGGAGAGAGAAAGCAAAGAGGGACAAATGCTCAATAACACTCCACCTCCAGGATTGGAAGAATACATGAAAAAGAAAACCAAAGAAGCTGAATTGTTGCAAACATTGCCCCCACAACTAAAGCCGTATTACAAGGAAAAGGCCAATCAATATTTATTGAGTCCTCAACCGTAAAACGATTTTTTTGTAATTTTTTTTTGAATTGCAACCCGAATAAACTTTTTTCGTTTCATATTTGACTAACAAAATAAAACATGGCCTCAGAACAAGTCCTCACATTTGCCTCAGAAATTGAGAATATACATTTGGTAGAGCAAATGATTGATGACGTTTGCACCAACCACAATGTGAAAGAAGATTTCTTTGGAGAGATTCTAATTTCTTTGACAGAAGCGGTAAACAATGCCATTGTGCATGGAAATCGTTTGGATGTTGACAAGCAGGTATCAGTAAAGTTCAGTGAGGATGGCCGTCACATGTATTTTGATATTGAGGATGAGGGTCCCGGTTTTGATTATGACAATCTACCCGATCCCACAGCTCCAGAAAACCTTGAAAAGCCACATGGACGTGGCGTTTTCTTAATGCGTCAATTGGCAGACACCTGTTCCTTTGAAGATGGCGGCCGGATTGTAAAATTGTCTTTTGATGTAATTGGGAGAGAGGTGGTGGCTTAATCCTTCAAACAACGCACACTTGAACCAATTTTCTTATCGTACGTTGATTTAAGTACTGCTGCATTTTGATAAAACAAACGAGAGGCGTGCGCTGTGGTTGTGTTGGAATTGGTTGACGTCCACCATTGACCCAATTGAAGGTTAAACAAATACGTCCCATCTGTAAAACGATACCCTCCAGGTAATCCAGTGTAACCGCTTTCATTGGTAGCTCCCAAATTGGGTGAGTTCCAACCATCAATGGTCTTTAGCTTACCACCCGCAACAGACACACCACCTAAATAATCCTCCATGGCATTCCATTCAATCGTAGTAGGAACATGCCACCCTGTTGGACATAGCCCTCGACTATCATTGACAGCATACCAGTTGTACAATTTACCATAGTTGGTGTTGTTCACATCACTTCCGCCATAGATTCCATAAGCACCATTTGTGGTATTCCAAGATGAGTTGGTTACTGCATTCACCAAAGCATTTCCATTTCTATATTTGGTCACGGCCAAGTTTTTCTGCATCCACTCTTGGGTTCCCAAAATAATCGAAGGGTAGAAGTTGCCATCAATGTCTGTAACGCCATTGCCCTGAACAAAAAGGGAGGGTGTGCCGGCGCAAACGCAATCTACTGTAATGATATCATTGAAGGTGTTAGCGTTGTTGTCATTGCATAAAGCGCCCTCTATCAAACAACCGCCATCATCCATATTGGCTTGAGGATTGTAATTACAGGCCGCGTTGTCCATACAACCCACAACAATTGGCACATTGTTCGCCGCGCTAATTCCTGGCACAATAACCACCTCACTTCCGACAAACAATGAATCTCCTGTTTCACTTACTCTAACTGGGACATCGTTGCTATGAAGTGCAAACGGAACGCTCATCAACTGTTGCGTTCCTATATCGACGCCGTTCATCAAGACGTGTAAAAACTTGGATCCATTGCCCAAATCAATATTTGCAAATGAACCTTGAACCGGAGATCCTTGACCGACAACACAACTTATCAAACCTTGATCATTTGTGGTCAATGCCTGACTCTCTTCATAAACAGCAGAACCATTGGCGGCGCCATCGTGAATCATCAAAGTCAAGCTCACTGGAGCATTGACCATAATGCTCCCATCTACATTTCGCATCACCGCTTGGTAAGGAATACCTTGAGGGGATTGGGAATGAACTGATGAGGAGAAGTAGAAAAAAGTCATCAATAACATTACACTTTGAAGGAGAGTCTTTTTCATTTTTATGGCAATATGAAACAAATATAAAATTTTCATGGCAATGATAAAATAGACCCTTTTGATGACTTTTTACCATTGCTATTCACTCATTTGTTATATAATACAATGTAGCAAGAACCCCAAAGAAAAGTCAACACTCTCAATCCAAAATCACTCCTTGGCAATCTCCACCTCGGCAACCTTCACACCCATGTTGACATACAGTCTAGCTTTTCCGTCTTCTAAAAATCGAATACGGTAATTACCAAAACCAAAATCCTCGAGATCACGCGCGAGCCAATAATTCTCCTCTATCGGAACCAACACTGATCTTATTCCCATTTTAGCATGCTCAATCACATATTCTTTCCCTTGCTGACCAATGATAAAACCTTTGCTATAGGCTCCCAAGTGTTTCTTTTCAATCTTCCAATCTCCCTCGTTTTTTTTCAGCATTGATGAAGCTGTTTCATGAGCCCACTTCATGTTCTGTTCACATTCTGAATCTTGACAAGCTCTCATCAAATCTGCAATAATTAATTCCTGTGCTTTCCAAAAAGCCAATGATTCTGAAGTGGGAACATCTGGTGTTATTCCTTTTCCTTCAATGGGCGATTCTTGCCCTCCTGTTGGTATAAATACCAAAAAACCTTTATCCAAAGCCACGCTAGACCCGGAATGCCCTCCCCCCTTGGTTTTCACACCAATAATTCTCGCTCGCTTGGTCGACTGGAGATCATAGCAAAACCCCTCGGCAGCTGAAAAAGTACCATTACCGGTCAACACGCACAATGGCACGTTTTCCAATCTTGCTGCATTTGATATGTCTTTCTTTATCTCTACTATTTCATTCCAACTAAAAAACTCTTGATTTAAGCGCGCACTCCATTGTTGCTCATTTAAAAAAAATGAATACAGAAATTCTTTTGTGCGTCCATCTCCACCCCCGTTATTTCTCAAATCCAAAACAATAGCGTCAGCATTGGACATCATGTTAATAGCGCCCAACAATACATGCTTGACATCTTCCAATTGTTGAAATTTATTAAGTTTCAAATAAGCAATATTACCGGTTAAAATTTCAAATTTCTGGACACCAAAATTCACTTTCCTAAACTGTGCTTTCTCAAGAGAGTCAATCAACTCTTCGTTTGATGATTTAAACATATTGAACTTTTCCATATCGAAATAGAATTTCAAATGTTGATCTCCCGTTTCTCCCATCATGATTGAATTCACCTCTTGGCTAATCGCGCTGGCGGCTATCGAATCCGTTGTCCATGAATTTTTCATTGTCAACAACCGGGACTCTATCATATCCACTTTGTTGGGGTATAGGTAGTTCTTTCGCAATTCATCATTCAACAAATCAATGATGCCAGATGCATCTTTTTTACTCAAAATATTTTGTGCGTTGAGCTCTAAAAAAAACAAATTGCAGAGGAGCGAAAGAAAGTTAAACAAGTATTTCATTGATTAAAGGTAGTGTTTCTTGGGATGTGGGTTTCGAATATTACTGATAATTTCATTGTTCACCAATTACTACGGGCATTACCCAGCATTGTATCTCTGATTTATGCAAATTCCATTGCACATTCTAGAATGGAAATTATTTCTATTCCAATAAAAACTACATGCCCATTCATATCCACGAAGAAAAGGAGATACGGCATACACCCGCAATTAATTGATGCCTGCAATTTTTGTTGTGTTTTGGAATTTCATTCCAAAACAAATTCACAGTAATACCCATTGGTGATAACTCCATTTTTCGGGCAATGCCCTCTCCACAAAAACGTTCTCTATTCTTTGTGAAAATGGCAATGCAATATGCCCCATCATTGTGATAATCCCAATATGGTCTTCGCAACAATCTATTGCTGAACCTTCGATATCCAATTTTTTTCACTTCACAAAAATGAAATGAATTGCATTAAAATACAACCAATAAATTATGGGGATATTTCTAATTTTTACCTTGCGTGATAATTCAATAATTCACTTTTACTTGTGACTTACTTTCGAAACTTTATTAAATACTTATGAGCTATTCAAACCTCACACATCTTACACTAACTCCATCATTTTTAAATGTACCATTTCTGATAACATTTGACTTATCATATCGCAGATTTCGAGTTATTACCGCGTTGAAGTATACGTCTTCTGTTGTGCTCAAGAACACACCCTCATTAAACATTTCTAAATACTCAAAACTACTGGTTAAAAAACCTCCTGGCAATGCTGTAAAACCACTAGAGTTCGATGCTCCTAAATTTGGGTTGGTCCAATTTGTTGTAGATTTTAGCTTTTCTCCTTGATTTGTTCCTCTATCCCCTAATTGCTCTATTAGCCACCAAGACATTCCCAACCTACTCTCTAAATACATCCAATCGCAATCTGAAGGAACTCTCCATCCCAACGGACATAGACCTCTCTCATCCATTGCAGCGTACCAATTATACAATTTACCATACACCTGATTATATATATTCTCATTCTCGTATATTGCATACGCTCCTTCGGTTGTGGTGGTCCAAGTGGTTGAGTCTAAATCAGAAAGAATTATTTCTCCATTATTATATTTATCCGTTGTTAAGTTTTCTGTAAACCAACATTGGCCATAAATATCTATCAACCCATAAGTATGTTCATTATAAACCATTGACGTTTGACCTTGGCATCCTTTACGACTAATCTCTTGATCATCGCAAGTATCATTTCCTGGTAACAATACTGATCCTGTATTACTTGCTGAAGAATTAGAAATACTTATTCCAGGTATGACTACAAAATTCTCATTTCCTAAAAACAACGTATCACCACTTACACTTACGTTTACCGATAATTCTCCTGTCTTATTTGCATATAAAGCATATGGCACACTAAGCATTTGCTGGGTGCCCAAATCTACCCCATTCATCTCTACCTGTAAAAATTTTGCTCCTTGTGACCAATCAACATCATTAAAATTTCCCAGAATCACTAATCCACCGCCGATTTCACAGTTGATAGAACCTTGTTCACTACTGATAAGAGCGTGACTTTCTTGATATGATATTGACCCATCTGATGTACCCTCATGTATTGTAAAAACCATATTTACACTACTATTCTGAAGAATATTTCCGTCTGTATTTCGAAGAACAGCTTGAAAAGGTATACCAAATGGGGACTGAGTTGTGGCATCATTTGATACTATAGTAAACAAAAAAATTATGATATTAATTATCTTTTTCATCTTTTTTCGATAAATATATAGAAAAAAATGGTACACGGAAGTGTTTTCTCAAATTTACTATTGGGGCGTTTACCTGATTTTTGGATATTGAATAAACCCAAACCGTAAGGAGCTGAGACACTTTTCGTTGA
>JBEISW010000078.1:0-8641 GCA_040375215.1 Crocinitomicaceae bacterium
CATTTTACAAGATATTTGGTTTTACGAAGCTATTTCCACATTCCAAAACATTTGCACGCTACTACCTTGGTCACCTCGACGAGAACAGCACAAACAAAATTGAAATTCTGCCCGGTGCGTTCATGTTTATTCGTAAAACGGTCATAGACCAAGTTGGCTTGCTCGATGAAAGTTTCTTTATGTATGGTGAAGATATTGACTTGAGTTGGAGAATCATGCAAGGTGGTTATAAGAATCATTACATGGCCGATACCCGAATCATTCACTATAAAGGAGAGAGCACCAAGAAAGGCAGTTTGAATTATGTCTATGTTTTCTACCAGGCCATGGAGATTTTTGCCAATAAACATTTTGGTGGTTCTTACGCAAGATGGTTTCATCTGATGATTAAGATGGCCATTTGGATGCGGGCCAGTATTAGTTTTGGAAAACGAATTGTCCAGAAAAGCACTTTGCCTGTTTTGGATATTGGAATAACATTGACTTTGTGGTGGTTGATCAAGCTGTTGTATTCAGATGCAACGGGAATTACCATAAAAGACAACATAGCTATACCTGCGTTTACGCTGGCTGGGTTGTTCTGGTTGATTCAAGGATGGATTCAAGGATTGTATGATCAGCCCTTCAAGACCCAAGGAGTGTTCAAAGCTTTGGCGAGATCAGGATTTTTCCTGTTGGTATTGTATAGCCTTCTGCCAGAAACGTTGCGTTTCAGCCGTTTGCTAATTGTAGCCGGTTCTTTGTTGGCCATGATGGTTTTTTGGGCATTGCGCTGGGGTATTCAAAAGTGGCAATCCAGAGGTATAGTGGCTGTGAAAAAAGTATTGATAGTCGCCGAAGATGAGGAGATGAAAAGAGTTAAGGATTTATTGAAACAATACTCCAAGGTTACGCACGCTTTATCTCCGGTTCATTTCAAAGAGTTGTTGAATGGTCAAGCGTTGTCGGCTAAAGTCCGCGTTGAAGGTTTTCATACGGTTGTATTTTGTGCCAAAGACTTGTCCAGTGAAGACATCATTTCAGCCATGAGTCAATTGTCTCATTTGCAAATTGAAATGAAAATTGCACCTCCGGAGACTTATTTTCTGGTGGGAAGTCAAAGCATTGATGGCGTCTATCACACCCCCATAGTTGAGTTGAATAGCATAGCCAGTATTGAAAATCACAGAAAAAAACGTCTTTTGGATATTGCCGTTTCATTGTTTTTAATAACAACCTTTTGGATCTGGTTTTCCAAATACAGATTTCAGTTGGGTGATTGGGCCATCCAAGTGTTGTTCAATCAGAAAACTTGGGTGAGTTATTCAAATCAATTGACTACTTTGCCCAAATTACCGGTTGGTTTTTTTAACCCTTCAGCATCTGATGCGTCGAAATTGGATGTTGATAAGGCAGACATGCTGTACGCCAAAGATTACCACTGGACCAAGGATTTGAAATTGATTTGGATGAATGTGTCGTTTTGACTTATTTGACAAATTTACTTTCGTAAAGCGCTATCCATTCTTTTGGACTCATTTTCTTCATCAATTCACCAATCAAATCATAGGGAATTTCTTCCATTTTCTTGAATCGAATACAGCTTTTGCCCATGTCCAATTTGCTTTTGACATGTTTAGGGTACTCGTCCTGAAACCATTGAAGCAAAATAGGCTCAGCATAGATTCCCATGTGGTATAGGGCAATGAAATTCTTTTGTGAGGCAATGGATACAAATGGAAGCGGAATCTTGGGGTCGCAGTGATAGCCCTTGGGATAGAGATCATGAGGCACACAGAACCCTATCATGCCATAACTGAAATCCAATGAAAATCCTTTGGGTAGATTTTTCTTCATGATGGCGATGAGTTTGTTCATCACCAACTCGCGATCTTCCGGAAGGGCTGTCAAATAAGCTTCTATTTTCTCAGTGGACATTACGCCTTTTTAATCGTTTTACTTTTCTTGTATTGCAATGCTGCTTTCACAAAAGAAACAAACAGGGGGTGCGGATTCATCACCGTACTCTTGTATTCAGGATGGTATTGCGCAGCAACAAAATAAGGGTGTGAAGGAATTTCAATGACTTCTACCAGACCTGAATCAGGGTTGATACCAGTACACTTCAGACCTGCTTTTTCAAAATCAGATTTGTATGCGTTATTGAACTCATAGCGGTGGCGATGACGCTCTTCAATCAAATCTGTCCCGTATGCTTTGAAGGCCTTTGAACGCTTCTCCAATTTGCAATGGTAAGTGCCCAATCGCATGGTTCCACCTTTGTTCACCACACTCTTTTGTTCATCCATCAATGCGATGACGGGATGTGTGGTGTACTCTTTCATCTCTGTACTGTGCGCATCTTTCCATCCCAAAACATTTCTTGCAAATTCTATGGTTGCCATTTGCATGCCCAAACAAATACCGAAGAAAGGAATATTGTTTTCTCTTACAAATTTAATAGCTTCAATTTTTCCGTCAATTCCTCTGGACCCAAATCCAGGGGCAACCAAAATTCCATCCAAATGTTTGATGGTGTTGGCGACGTTTTTGGGATACAAATTCTCTGAGTGAATCCAATGCAAATTGACCTTGGTCTCATTGGCTGAACCGCTGTGGTTAAAGGCTTCAGCTATGGATTTGTAGGCATCTTTTAACTCAACATATTTTCCAATCAATCCAATGTTCACCTCATGCTTGGGCTCTTTGTATCGCTTTAGAAATTTATTCCACTGTGTCAGATTGGGCTTTTGCGTTGACTTTACTTTGAGTTTCTTCAAAACCACCTCATCCAACTTTTCCTTTTGCATCAGCAATGGAACGTCATAGATGGTAGGCGCATCGATGCTCTCAATCACCGCGTCTGTTGTGACATTGCAGAATTTGGCAATCTTGGAGCGAATAGAAGGATGAATAGGATGTTCCGTGCGACAAACCAAAATATCGGGCTGAACACCATTCTCCAATAACATCTTAACACTGTGCTGCGTGGGCTTGGTTTTCAGCTCGCCTGCAGCTGCCAAATATGGAACCAACGTAAGGTGAATAACAATGCAGTCTTCCTCCTTCTCCCACATCAATTGTCTTACGGTCTCGATGTAGGGTAAACTTTCAATGTCACCAACTGTTCCACCAATCTCCGTTATGACAAAGTCAAATTGTTTTTTATTGCCCAAAATTTGGATGCAACGTTTGATCTCATCCGTGATGTGCGGGATAATCTGCACGGTCTTGCCCAAATACTCCCCTCTGCGCTCTTTCTCGATGACACTTTGGTAAATTCTTCCTGTGGTAATGTTGTTGGCTTGAGAAGTAGGAACATTCAAAAATCTTTCATAGTGCCCCAAGTCCAAATCGGTTTCCGCGCCATCATCCGTTACAAAGCATTCACCGTGCTCGTAAGGGTTGAGTGTTCCTGGATCGATGTTGATATAAGGATCCAATTTTTGAATGGTTACCTTGAAGCCCCTGGCTTGCAGAAGTTTAGCCAAAGAGGCAGAGATGATTCCTTTGCCCAATGAAGAGGTTACCCCACCGGTCACAAAGATGTATTTAGTATTGTTGGACATTCCCGTAAAAAGAAAATAGTGTTACGGGATTCAAAGATACTGTAGTATGACCCTGCGATTCAATTTAATTTTACATGTTCTTGGTCAGGTTCTTTACCCACTTGAATTCTATCAGCCATTCTCGAGCTGCAATTCTTAGAATGGTGTAAACGGGCAAAGCCACAGCCATCGCCGGAATTCCACCTACTGTTGCCGCGGCCATCAATACAATGAATAGCTCCAAAGGATGTACACGAATGCTGCCGCCCAAAATCAATGGTTGAACAATGAAGGCATCCAAAGCCTGAGCAATCGAGTATATGATGATAATACCCCAGAACAAATCCGCTAACTGACCGCCGATGGTCAAACCAGTGGACATCCCAATGACCATAGCAAAGCCAAATGAAATCAATGGTCCCAAATAAGGTATGACGTTGAACACACCAGAAAATAACGCAATCAACCAAGCGTTGGATACCCCCGCAATGCTCAAGCCAATTCCAACCATTCCTATCATCAACAATATCTGAATGATCAATCCTCCAAAATACCGAGACAATGTTTTTTTGGTATGAATGACAATGTTTTTCATTTTGGTTACGTGCTCATCAGGTGTGATGGATAGCAAAATTTTGTAGAACAATTCCTCATCTTTCAAAAAGAAAAAAGACATGAAAACCACTGAGATAAAGCCGCCAATGATACTGAACAACCAGCCCAAAAGGTTCTCGAAGTACTGCGCATAATAATTGAAACTCAATTTCGCTTGTACTTCTCTCAGCAACTCGGCAAAGGTCTTATGCCCGTATCCCATTTGCTCAAGCCATGACATTTGCGCTGGAAATTGCTCAGTCAAGTTTTTTTCAATGATGAAGGGATCTAAGGATAGAATCATGTCAATTTCTGATCGAACCAAAGGAAGAAACAACAGAACAATTCCGGTTAATGCAGCAATCATCATTACCAAAGTAATCAGGGCGCCCACCCATCTTGGGAATTTGAAATTGCCCCATTTTATTTTTTCCCATTGATCTACAATGGGATCACCAATAAATCCCACAACCGCAGCCAATACAACAAACAACAAAATTTTTCTGAACAGATAGATTAACCCCAATGAGGCTGCAATCAGGATGATCCAAAGCCAAAAATTTCTTTCTTTATTCATTGTTTCAGGGATATTGTAATGCTAAAGTAGTCGCTTTGCCTTTTTCCAAGTTCTGTGCTTTTGCATCATAATATAAGACAGCAATAGTGCAAGGAGCAAAAGCTTCCCATTGATCGGTGAAGAATTGGTACAATTCACTGATGCCCGGGTTGTGCGCAATCACAACCAAATGCTCTTCATCAAAATGACTTTCAATGCAATTGAGTAGGGTGTCCAAATCAGCATTGTATAGTTCAGAAACAAATAAATGCCGCAGTTTAGGTTGTTTTTTAAGCCAATGTGCTGCTGTTTCCTTTGTCCGATTGGCAGGGCTGATTAATAACAGCGCATGCTCATTTATAGGCAGGGTATTGCTTTGCTTTTCTGCTTCTTGATTGCCAATTTGATTCAGGGATCTTTCAATGTCCGATTTGTTCAAACCTGGCTCAGCATGGGCGTGACGGATGAGGGTAAGTGTTTTCACTGAAACGAAAATACAAGGTTTGAACAAAGATTACCATTAAATTGTACATTAGCTCTATGGAAAGTGTTGTGCATTATTTAACAGAGTGTGATCCCGTTTGGGCGGCATTTTTGGCCACTACCTTTACCTGGTTGGTTACTGCTGCTGGTGCAGGATTGGTTTTTCTTTTCAAGAATTTACACCGCAAGTGGTTGGATGGCATGTTGGGATTTACCGGTGGGGTAATGATTGCGGCCAGCTTTTGGTCATTGCTCAATCCAGCCATTGAGATGAGTCCTGGCGAGGGGTTTGTCAAGGCCATCCCTGCGGCTGTAGGGTTTGCCATGGGGGCTTTATTTCTATTTGCCTTGGACAAGTGCATGCCGCATTTGCACATCAATTTTCCAGAGGAGAAGAAAGAGGGGGTTAAGACCAATCTGCAGGGAACAATGTTGTTGGTTTTGGCCATCACTTTGCACAATATCCCTGAAGGATTGGCTGTGGGTGTTTTGTTTGGTGGCGCAGCTGCTGGTGTTCCAGAAGCTACCATTGGTGGAGCGGTGGCGCTGGCCTTGGGTATAGGTTTGCAAAATTTTCCAGAGGGCATTGCGGTTTCCTTTCCGTTAAGACGATTGGGCTTATCGCGAAGAAAAAGTTTTTTCTATGGACAATTGTCTGCCATTGTAGAGCCTCTGGCGGGAGTTGTGGGGGCAATGGCTGTGATGCAAATGTTGCCCATTTTACCCTACGCCTTGGCCTTTGCTGCGGGCGCCATGATTTACGTAGTGATTGAAGAAGTAATCCCTGAAACGCAACAAGACAAGTACACCGATATCGCCGCTTTGGGTTTCATCGCTGGATTTTTAATGATGATGTTGTTGGATGTTGGATTGGGGTGAGTTATCACAGTAATTTATCTCAATTTCACTATCAACTCGAGGGTTCCACCAAAACCTACTTCAATGATTTTTTGTAGGGTTGACAACCTAGCCTCCTTTAAGTTATTCTCAATCTTCGAAATGTATGATTTTGTTGTCCCTACTTTCTCCGCCAGTTGTCCCTGCGTCATCCCCAACTCAATTCGGGTGTCGTGAATTAGTGCACCTATTTTAAAAGCTTCATAACCGCTTTCAAGGTCATCCCTTTTTGGTGTTCCTCTTTTTCCAAAGTGTTTTTCCTTGAATGTTTCAAGGTCCATTACATTCTTATCTTTTATTTTCTTTTTCATATTCTAATTTTATTTTTTGTGCCAATGTTATTTGATTCATAGGCGTTTTTTCGGTTTTTTTCTGAAATCCATTTCCAAGAATGATACATTTATCTTTATTGAAAAAACAAAATATTCGGAAGATGTCGTTTCCATTTTGAACTCTTATTTCATAAATACCAGATGTATTCTCAATGTGCTTCAAATAAATCTCAGGCACTCTCGGCAGTTCTTCAATGAGATCAAAGGTCCACAAAATCTTCTTTTGAACTTTTATGTTTTGCTCCATGAAAAAATCTTGGAAGTATTGTTTGTAGAAAATAATTAGTCTGTGTTTGTTGGTCATACAAAGGTATTGAAAAGTTTCACTTTAGTGAAACAGGTTGTTAAAAAAAATAGAAGTAAATGGTATTCAATTAAGCATTGCAAAGTTCCATCATGAAATGAATAATTGGCACATATAAGTTATGCTTAATTATATGTTGTATGCTGATAGTAAAAGAGTTAAGTGTGGCTCAAGATTAAGTTCAATCAATAAGTTGTTTTTTAATTCAAATGATATACTTTCGCTTCAGTATAATTAATTATTACCGATGAGTTTAGTCAATGCGTTGATCAATCAGATAGGTAGGGAAATTGGCAGAGACATCTACCAAACAACAAAGCGATCCCTTCTCAGTGATTTTGGATCGAAAAGAGGAAAATCGTTTTCAAACTTGCCAGTGAACGAGCAGTTGATTGCAAAAATTGAGGAAATTCAGCGGTCAAAATCAAAGTTGGATTTGCATCAACTCCGTGAATTGATGCACAGTATATCTGAACATGTTGATGTAAAGACGGGTGATTGGGATGATGTTTTTGTACGAGCGGATCAATTGATAGATGCCTACAAAATCAATGAGCCAAAATCGAGTATTACCATATTGGAGGATATTGATCAGTTGAATTTAACCCATTACAGATTGGCTTTCCAAAGCCACAAGAAATGGATCTTGGATAGAATTGAGGTCATGAGACGTGAAGAGCTTTACCAATGGAGTCCTCCTAATAGATGGATACTTTTTTTCTTTTCTTTGTTTGGGTGCGGTTCAAGTTTTTTAAATAGAGGTAAGCTAAATACAATGTCAGAGTTTTTTATCCCATGGTTGAGTGGATTGATGGTTTATGCTGCCATATCTCTGAGCACACAAGGAAATAAGTCTCTCAATTTAGCGGCATTACTATGCTTCTTGTTTTATTGCCTCACCATCCTAGGAAACTTCATCAAAAGAGGTGACCTCGTTAAAATCAAGAACGGCATTATGGAACGAGTCAATCAATTGAAATTGTATTATGAAGAAGTCGCTGAAATATCTCTTTGAGAGTGAATTCAATTTAATTTATCAATGGACCTTGATTTTGGTTGTGGGTTTACCGTTTCATTCTTTCGGGAGTATTCAGTTCTCTTGGGAAACACTCACCATCCAATCCATTGCAGAGTATAAGGGTAATGTTCTCTTGGCGGAATCTGTTGAATCGGACACATCATCTTTGCAGGATTTGTCAGAGAGTATAGATGTTGTTGGCAATGGGCAGATTGCTAGCGATGAGGAGCGCAGTGAAAAGGAGATGATAGGTTTAGCTTTATTTGCACTAACGACAATAACGCTATTTTTCTTGGCAAAGCGGATTACTCGAAATAAAGTAAAAGGTCATAATAGTCTTGAACATGCGGACCACAGCGCATGGTTGGTTAGGATGGAGGAAATAGAGAGACATACTCTGACATCGAAACTAGAAAACATTGAAAAATGGAAATCGGATGTAAAGGCACATTTGGATTCGCTATTGACTGAAGAAAAGATAACAAAGTCAGAACAAAATCAGGTTTTACAAGTCATGAATGGGGTGAATGTAAATGCAATGAAGGATAGTTATGCGAGCATTGTCGGTATTGCTAACAAGAGAACAAGTTGGAACGAAATGTTTTCAAGCGAGGAGGTTGAGAAAATGATTGCCGGAAATTATTGGCCAGGAATGACAGAGGAGCAATTACTCTTGATGCGCGGAGAACCTGACAAAATTGAATCAGAAATGCTGAAGACAAAGGTCAACAAGTTCTATATATACGGCACCAAAAGCACAGGCGATGTATTTGTTTTTAATGAAGGAAAATTAGAAAGGTTCAAGGATAGATAAATTTTTATCTCTGATATAAGGGATGTGATTGCAATGCGCAGATTGTTCGTTTAGTAATACCCCATCACCTCATCACCCCATCACCTCATCACGAATCGCTTCATCCCCTCGCTCAC
>JBEISW010000237.1:0-3697 GCA_040375215.1 Crocinitomicaceae bacterium
ACCGAGTGCCATATCGCAGTCTCCAAAAGTTACCCCCGTAGGAATGGGGTTGCAGAATGCATGGCACGGTCCAGGCATGAAACTAGAAATTCCATGGTAATTGACAGCGACACATTCATTGAGATAGGTTACTTCATCACAACCACAAACAGGGATGTAATCTCCAATGCAATCCACTGCAAAATTGAATAAGCTATCCACAACGCAGGGCAATACGACAACTGTATCCTCTAGGCAAGCAGAATTACATTCCCATTCACTATTGTAGAAATACCCTGCGTAATCAAAACCGTCGCTACCCATAGAACTGCAGCCAGAAATAAAGACACATCCGCTATCCGTCATAGCGACACCCAGAGCCATCGCACAAAGTCCAAAATCTACACCAGCAGGAAGAATCATGCATTCTACTGTGTCCACTGTCGGACATTCGCCATCAGTCCATGAGGTTACTCCGCCATAGTAGGTAGCTTCGCAATCATTGCCATAAGTATTACCATCACAGCCACATACGGGCATCCAGACCGTTAGACACACCATGTTAATGTCAATCAACGATGGATCAATACAACCAGTTCCTCCTTGGCATTCTCCATCTGTCCACGAAGTGACACCACCGCTATTGATGGCTATACAATCATTGCTATAGGTAACACCATCACATCCACATACCGGCATCCATATCATGGGGCAAAGTGCATCCGGATTGATTAAAGTGGAATCTACACAATTGTCTTGTGCTTTTGATGTGAATGTCAGAGACAAAAGGGCAAAAAAGAGAATGATGTTTTTTTCATTTTGGAAGTTTCTTATTCGTTAGACCAAAGTACTATTCATTGGGTTGCTTGGAAAAAAAAAAGGCTGTATGTCACAGCCTTTAATCTTAGTCTTCATCCCCATCATCATCGTCGCTATCGTCGTTGTTGTCGGCATTGTCATCATCATCATCATCATCGTCGTCATCATCATCAGATGAATCGCCTTTGAAATTGTCAAATTCAGCTACTGGCATGCCAGAGGTATCATTGCTATCATCATCGCCAGCTACCTCCATGTTCTTGTCAATTTTAAACAAGTAGATGGTGTCCTCGGTTTTGATTTCGAGTGCTTTGATGAATTCACCTTTTGGCGTTGTAAAAGAAACCAAATTCTCATTTTCAAATCCATTGGGATAAAACTCAGCAATTAAATCTGCATGCTCTTGTGAAATGTTCTTGTAATCTTTGATAATGCGCTTCATATCTCTATTGTAACAAACTTTTTTATTGATTTAACAACCAGGCAAAGATCAACGGAGCCACAATGGTTGCGTCACTTTCAATGACAAATTTAGGGGTGTTGATGTCTAGTTTTCCCCAGGTGATTTTTTCATTGGGAACGGCACCAGAGTATGAACCATAGCTTGTTGTGCTGTCTGAGATTTGGCAGAAATAAGACCAAAATGGAACATCATGCATTTCCATGTCTTGGTACAACATGGGGACAACACAAATAGGGAAGTCACCCGCGATACCACCACCAATTTGAAAAAATCCAATTCCTTTGCCAGCACAATTCTGGGTGTACCAATTGGCCAACCACATCATGTATTCAATACCACTTTTCATGGTGGTAGGTTTGAGCTCAGATTTAATGCAATAACTGGCGAAAATATTACCCATTGTACTGTCTTCCCAACCTGGCACGATGATGGGTAGATTACGCTCTGCGGCCGCAATCATCCAAGAGTTCTTGGGGTCAATTTGATAGTATTGTTCTAAAACACCACTCAAGATCATTTTGTACATGAACTCATGAGGGAAATAACGTTCTCCTTTTTCATCGGCATCTTTCCACAAAGCATGAATGTGTTTTTGTAATCTTCTGAAGGCCTCTTCTTCTGGAATACAAGTATCTGTAACACGATTCAAACCTTGCTCTAATAAATCCCATTCATCCTGAGGTGTAAGGTCGCGATAGTTAGGGACCCTGCGATAGTGATCATGCGCAACCAAATTCATGAGGTCTTCTTCTAAGTTGGCACCAGTGCAAGAAATGATATCCACTTTTCCTTGACGAATCATTTCCGCCAAACTAATACCCAGCTCCGCAGTGGACATTGCTCCTGCAAGGGTAATCATCATTTTCCCGCCCTCAGTAAGGTGCGTTTCATAGCCCTTAGCTGCATCCACAACTGTAGCTGCATTGAAGTGCAAATACTGCGATTCCATGAAGTCTCGGATGCTGGTGAATTTACTCATTTCGTTTTTGATTTTGACATTTGAATTTCTGCGCAAATATGGACACGTTCGCGTAAACTCAAAAAAAACTTTGATGAATTTTCAAAAAAAAAATGTGCAATGAAAAAAGTAGTTTAACTAGGGTTGATTAAGGTCACTATTTTTCTTTTCAATATCCGTTTAATCTGAACGTCCACTGTTTTATCCAATGGATCTTTTAGGATATAATGTACCTTACAATCAATGGCATCCACCTTGATTTGAACAGTTTTAACGGAAAAAGTATCGGAAATAATATCGGTATGAAATGCGTAAATTTCATCCCAAAGAATTTTTTCAATGACATTGATATCAGAGACCGTATATGGATTTACTTGAAAATCGATGTATGATTTTTTTAATTCTCTGCGTGTGTAGTTGATGATTTCTTCGCTAAAAACTTTGTTGTTGGGAATGTAAATGATGTCATCATCTTCACTGAGCAAGTGAACATTGGTGAGGGTGATATCCAATATTTTTCCTCGTGAATTTCCTATGGCCACTTGATCTCCGATATTGACCAATTTTGTAAAAGTGATGTACATGCCATTGATGACATTGGAAATATAATCCTTTGTCATCACCACCAAAGCCGCTGCAAGGAGGGATAGGGTGGTCAGTGCTTCTTTAATGGAGATGTTGAGCAATGACATTACAATGGCAGTGAGCAGTATGCCATAAATGATTTTTGAAATATGGTTAATGCCAATGGTGAAGTTGTCTTTTCTCCTGTTGGGATTGTCTGGCGTATAAGTCAACAAAACCACTTGTTTACTGGCCTCAACAATTAAAAATCCCACCATTACTCTAAAGAGGGTGTGCTCAAAAAGAACCGGGAAGTGAATGAACTGGGTAATTTGGGTATAGGCAGGTTTAAGCAGGAGCAGAATCCCCAAACTCAACATATACAAGAGTAATTTTAGAAAATGATTTCTTTGCATTAATCGTAATATCCTAAAATTTCCAATACTTCTTTAGGTCTTTGCTCATGACTGAATTCACGGTATTTCAATTTCCCTTTTGCATCCTTTTCAATCAAGATATGTCTGGGTGATGGCACTAAGCAATGGTGAATGCCTCCAAATCCACCCAGTGTTTCTTGGTATGCACCGGTATTGAAAAATCCGATGTATTGATCTTGGTCCGGATAGAATTTGGGCATGTAAATGGCATTGACGTGTTGCTCAGAATTGTAGTAATCATCACTATCACAGGTTAATCCACCTAGGAAAACGCGCTCATAATTTTCTTTCCAGTTGTTCAATGGAAGCATAATGAAACGGCGATTGATGGCCCATGTGTCGGGCAAAGTTGTCATAAAAGACGAATCGATCATATTCCACTTTTCGCGATCGTTTTGGTCTTTTTGATGTAGAATTTTAAATAAAGCACCTCCTGATTCTCCAACCGTAAAGGATCCAAACTCCGTGTAAATATGC
>JBEISW010000263.1:0-3269 GCA_040375215.1 Crocinitomicaceae bacterium
CTCAAAGGTTAAAAAAAGTTGAATGCAATGGCCCACAGTCTCCATGAGTCTCTCCAAATCACCATTGTTCGAAATAACATCATCCCTCAACAATTGGGACGCCTCATCAAAATCTAATAAACTCAGATGATACAACTTATCCATATCTCCCATCTTATCCAATTGAATACACTTGATGATTACCCTTCTTCCTTCACTCTTGAACCAAAACTGATGGGTAGCCCCAAACTGATAATGGACATGATATTGCAGCTCCATCCTGCAAAGAGCGGCATTGTATCATCTCAAAGCAAGGAACCTATAAGGCCGCATAATGCGATGCATAGCATCCAACCATCTGAAAAACAAGGATTTCAAGGAGAGAACATGATTGATTTATGCGGCATAAAGATATTTTACCTCATAAAATCGAATCGCATATCACGCTCTCGTTACTGTTTACTCATTACTGTCTGCTTCATCCAAAGCCATCAAGCCTTCTATCATGCGGGGAATAAGGTGCTCGATTTTTTTCAACTTTGGAGAAGGTTGATCCTTTGCCTTTACCATGGCCGTATGCAAGGCTTCAGAATTAGATAATGTTTGTTCAGATTTTGATTTCATGGATTATTCAAATTTAATCTTTTTTTTAGAGACATAAAAAATAATTCCCCCATCCTCAAGATGATCAAGAACAATGAGCAAATCCGCCAAACTATCTTGATTCCATTTTGAGATCTGCATTTTGAAAAGTCTATCCCTAGCGGTGGAATTTCCGGTGAACGTAATTCTTGCGTCAGGAAAAAGTGACAAAAAAGATTGAATGCAGAAAATCACAGTTTCAAGAACACGTCCAGTATCTCCATTGTTTGAAACAATCTGATCACACAATGATCCATTTTGAGGATTATAATCCAAAAGACTCAAATGAAAGAACCTTTCATTTGGGTTCATTTTTTCTAACTGAACACATTTGATCACACTCCTTTTTCCGACACTCACAAACCACTATTGATGGGTTAACCCGCCTTGATAATGCACTGGATAATGTTGCTCCATCTTACAAAGAGATGCATTGCATTATTCTAAAGCAAGCAACCTATAAGGCCGCATAATGCGATCCATATCATCCATCCATCTGACAAACAAGGATGGACGGAAAGAATATGATTGATTTATGTGGTATAACAGGAGTACAACTTCCGCTAGGCGTTAGGAGGGGATAGCGAATCGCTACGCTCTCGCTATTTCCGATTTACTGATTTACTGGGCGAATGCAATTCGCCCCTACCGATCCACTGATTCACCGATTCCCCCAGCGAGTTTACTCGCTGCTAATCCCGGACGCAACGAACACTGAAGCCGTTAGGCTTAAAGTTGCCGTTGCTGCGGCTTACAAAGGAATAGACGTAGTACAGCCGGCGGGCCCAGGCGTTGCTAGAATCGTCCTCTGAACTACTCCACCAGTAGCCGAAGTTGCCAATGACGTTGTATGTTCCAACGTAGTAGCGGTAACCGCCAGGGAAAGCGGTGAAACCGCTGCTGTTGGTAGCGCCAGTATTGGGGGAAGTCCAACCCGTGGTGGATTTCATTTTGCCTCCTGCAACACTACTTCCTCCCAAATTGGTTTCTAATGTGGTCCACTCAGCATCGCTCGGAACATGCCATCCTGTGGGGCATAAACCTCTGCCATCATTCACTGCATACCAATTGTACAATTTGCCATACAAGGTATTGTTGGCCGCATCATTGTTATAAATGGCATAAGCCCCGCTCGTGGTAGAAGACCATGTTGCATCACTCAACCCGGTGGGAATAGGATCTCCGTTTCTATACTTCGTCACTGCCAAATTCTGCTGCATCCACTCTTGTCCATTGATGATGATGCTGGTGTAAGTATTTCCGTCTATATCTGTTGCACCATTGCCGGGCACATACGTTCCATTGCCCACAGCCGTTCCCGCACATACACAACTGCCATTGATCACATCATTGGTGGTGTTGGCGTTGCCATCGTCGCAAGTTGCATTTTGATACAAACAAGACCCATCATCCTGATTGGCATTGGCCATGAAATTACATGCCGCTCCGTCGGTGCAGCCTTGGATGGGAGGAGTTTCTGAATCTTTTAGGCAGCGGATGCTGAAGCCATACCTTCGGTCTGAATCAAAACTTCTATTAATAAGCTGACTATTGTGAAACAACCTTCTACTCCATGCACGCGTTGCATCACCAGGTGAACTCGACCACCAAAAGCCAGTATAATAAAGCATCCCAAAAGTTTGGTTAACCTCAATATATCCTCCTGGAAGTGCGTTAAAAGTTACTGAGTTCGTAGCTCCTGTATTGGGCGTATTCCAATCTGTCATGGCTTTAAGTTTCCCTCCCTCATCTAAACCACGAAACCCTCCAACCTGCTGATCCACCGCACTCATACCTAAACTCCCCTCTAAAAACATCCACTCACAATCTGTGGGTACGTGCCAGCCGGTGGGACAAAGGCCTCTGCTGTCCACGGTGGTGTACCAATTGTATAACTTACCGTACGTCAAATCATTTACTGGATCATCATTATAGATGGCGTAAGCTCCGCTAGTTGTTGAACCCCAGGCTGTATTGCTCAATCCCGTTGGTATCAAGTCCCCATTCCGGTATTGGTCCGTAGCCAAATTATCCGCAAACCAACACTGTCCGCCAATCTCCACTAAGTCGTAGGTGCGTCCGTCATAAGTCAAAGAAGTCTGTCCGTTGCAACCTACAACATTGATGTATTCGTTGGCACATGTTGTATTTCCTGGCAACACCTGAGCGCCAAGGCCGCTGGTGGGAGTATTGTTGATTGGATTGGCCGCACTAATCCCAGGCACTATCACACTCTGTCCTCCAACCGTTAAAGTATCCCCCGTTGGGCTTACGGATAAATTTGTACTTCCCGCATACAACGCATACGGCACACTCAACATCTGCTGGGTTCCTAAGTCAGTGCTACCCATCATCACATGTAAGAACTTGGCGCCATTGCCCCAGTTGATTTGTGCAAAGTTGCCTTGCGAGACAACGCCATTACCAACGACGCAACTCACCAATCCTTGGGCGTTGCTGGTTAGTGAATGACTCTCTTGGTAAACTACGGTGCCATCGGCGGTGCCATCATGGATCATGAAAGTCAAGCTCACTGCACTGCTGGCCATCACACTTCCATCCGCATTGCGCATCACCGCTTGGTAAGGGATGCCCAAAGGAGACTGGGAATGAAGGGATGAGGAAACAAATAGAGCGAGAAACAGAAA
>JBEISW010000090.1:0-7888 GCA_040375215.1 Crocinitomicaceae bacterium
CTCCAACATGACCGTACTAATAGCCGCCATTCCTGACTCGAATGCAGCGCAATCTTGAGCAGCGTCCCAAATAGCAATTCGCTCTTCAAGAATTTGAACATTGGGATTGTTCAACCTGCTGTAAATAAGACCCGGAATGCGTTCTCCAGATTTACGCTCTCTGAGTCCGTAGGCTACTTCAAAGAATGACTTACCCTCCTCTGCACTTTGAAATACAAAAGTAGAGGTCTGATAAATGGGGCATTTTATTGCTCCCTCGCTCCATTTAGGCTCATAGCCATGGCTCATCATTAAGCTTTCCGGCGCATAATTTTTTTCGGACATAACATTGATGTTTGTCCAAAGTTACGCTTATCTCAACATTCTGAAGTAACCAAAATATTCCTTTTTCTCTCTCTCTGGACTTTCAAGAATGATGCGGTATCCATACACTCCATCTTGCACATAATGTTGCCCTTGATGTGCTTCACCCAACCAGTTTTCTTCTGGATCTGTTGAATGGTAAATCACATCACCCCAGCGGTTGTAAATGAATACTTCATAACTTTTTGCATTGTAAATAATAGGTTGCCAAACTTCATTGACACCATCTTTGTCAGGTGTGTAAGTGTTGGGGATAAAGGCATAAGCTTCACAACTTTCAAAGTCCAAAATGATATCCCTGGAAATCGTTTGACAATAATTGCTGGCGGTTAGGGAGTAATAGCCTGACTCGCTTACAGTTATTGTTTCTGTGGTCTCTCCGGTGCTCCAATTGAATTGAACAGCATGAGATCCGGGAGCACCAAGAACTACATTTGTGCCCTCGCAGAAAGTTGTGTTTTCAGTGAAATCAATTACCGGTAAATAGGTCATGGTAACAGTTATTTGATCTTGACTGTGGCATGGTCCATCATCATAATTGGCTGTTAATATCCCAACTTCGTCGGCCATTGTGGTTGGTCCAACATCACCATTGGACCAAGTTACCGTATTTCCAGCATCTACAATCACCCCGCTGCCTTCGCAAAAATCAACTGTTGTTGGAAGATTTACAAAGTAGGGCTGCACAATGGTAATGTCGATATTGTCAAAAATGATACAACCGTTTCCATAAGTCAGTGTTGCCGTTAAAGTTTCAACGCCTGGTGAAGGATTATTTTGGGTATAGACTGTTCCTGTGATTGTTGATGATGTTGCACTCGAAGTCCATAAGACACTTTCTGTGGAGGTTACGGTAAATGGTTGGTCACCGCAAACAGGTGGCAACTGACCAAGATCCCAAACTGGAGGCACAAATGCTGAAACTACCACATTATCTGTGGCTGAGCAAGAATTGATGTTCAAGGTCACTGAGACAGATGTGTTGCCATTTGGAATAACTTGATCTGTAAAAGAGTTGGTTGTTGCATTGTCAGACCACAATATTCCTGTGACCAAAGGAAGATTGGGACACATCAGATTATCCAAAACAATATCGAAATCAATGTTAGGGCACACTGAGAAGTTACTTCCTAAACTCACCTCAGGAACTGGTAATAAAACAATTTCTGCTACATCTGAAGCGGTGCATCCTTCTGGGCTGGTTACAGTCAATTCATAAGTTCCTGATGCATTCACTTCCAAATTGAGTGAGTTTTGTCCATTAAGAATATTACCTGCAGCACCTGTCGGAATAGACCATGACGCAGTATATGTTGGATCAGAACTTCCGACAAGGATATAGGCACCATTGGTACAAATTCCAGGGGTATTCTGATTACCACCAGCTGAAGGAGGAGTTGCAGCAACTTCAGTAATTGTGATGAAATCTGTAGCTGTGCAATTGCCAATAGTAATTTCAACGGTATAATCACCACTTGATCCGATTTCTATTATGTTAGGATTAATAGTTGGTGTTTGAACGGGAGTTATAATGTTCCCATTTTGATCCAACCATTCAACCAAATCATAGTTTCCTGCGATGTGCAGTGTCATGTCTTCATTGGGACAAATGATGTTATCTCCCAATAAACCATCAGGAACAATGGTAACAGTTGGATTGGTTACCAATTCAATGTAAACATCATCACTTATTGAGCAGCCGGGACCACCGGTAGCAGTTAAAGTATATGTGCCGGTTTGATTAACCACCAATGTTCCATCTGCTGCAGAGCTAACAATGTTACCTGTATTTCCTGGCTCAACTGACCAAGCAATCGGAAAACCAGCTGGAAAATCTAATCCAGAGTTGGGATTGATATTTATTGGTGAATGGGTGTAGTTCGGATTGGCTGGTGAAATGCACTGCGTTGGAACAGTTCCCGCATCAAAAGGACTGAAGCTTGTTTCATTCACCAATACTGTGATCGGAGTTCCTGTCGTTGCACATCCAGTGATAGAGGGAGTAACCGATACAGAGGCTTGACCTTGTCCACTCAGCGAATTTCCAATAACAGGAGGATCAACTGTTCCGTCTGGATGAGTAACGACCCAAGAAAGAGAACTGAAATTTCCACCAGCCACCGGATTCAATGTCCATGTGGCGTTGGGACAAATACTTAAATTATTTACAGTTACGGCAGGAACTGCGCTAGGTTGAACGTTGTAATCCCGAATATAAACCAAGTCACAGTTATCCGTGTATGTCATCTGAATTATCGTTCCTGTTCCAGCGCCTGTGACTTCAACTATTCCTGCTTGAGCAGCATTAGGCGTTGAAATGTTTCCTGGGCCCGCAGTAATAACCCAATTGAAATCATTGGTGTTGGTCAAATCTATGGCTGTGGCATCCAATGTGAAATTGGTGCCGGGACAAATGTTTTCTGTTGATGCAGGTAGCACTGTTGGAGCGCTAGGTAAGGGACAAACTTGCTGTAAATTCATAAGTCCACCTGTTGTTCCTGCAAAGCCAAAGTAAGTGGTGGATGAACCCAGAATAGCAGGTAGATTAACGACAGAGGTCAAATTAAACGCATCAATTGTACAGGTCAAGGTTTGGGTAGCTGCTATCCAAGTGATGGTTACAGGATGAAAAGCTCCGTTTTCCAGGTTTCCAACGATTAAAGGACCCGCGAGGTTATCTGCTGAATTGTGATTGTTGGTGCCATTTCTCAAAAAAGCGATATGATCATTGGCTGTATTTTGACCGGGATCAAAACTCGGGGAAGCATCATTGACATAGGTGTCAAATTCAATGGCAAATGAGTTACCGTTTCCAGGCCAGGCAAATCCCAATGCACCTCCGTTTCCGGTTGCACCGGGCACGTAATTAGGAATGTTTTTCATGATGAAACTTACCCCATCCGCACCATCCGCATTGGTAGCGCTGAATTTCATGTTGAAGGATTTGGTGAAATTGCAGTTCAGATCCTGCGTTCCAATACTCCATATCACACCCATTGCACTTCCTTGCGTTTGAGTTGTTAAATTAAAACAATTTCCTGAAATTGTCGCAGTATTAGTAAATCCAGCTGCTAATTGATATTGCCCCCAAGTTTGAAGATTAATCAACGACAAAAACAATATGGCTAGGAATACTTTTCTCATTTGAACTCTGCGTTAAACTTGGTTTGATGTTCCCTGATTAACATTGTGCTAATGTAATCAAACCTTGAGAAAGACCGAATAAGTTCTGTTTTGGTTGTTTGAGATATGAAAAATAAAAACTACTTTAGACGCCTATTTGATTGTATGAAAAAGATTTTACTTATTCTCCTATCCTTGAGCGTTGGAATTGTCATTGCCCAACCTACAGCGAAAAAACAGGTTCTGCGTCTTTACAACGGCCAAGTGAAAGAAGGTGAAAAATTGAAGTATGAATATCCAATCATGCAGCCTGCATACTTTGACTTGGACGGAAAACATTTTGAAGCGGAAGGTGTCGCCTTCTTTAGAAACAATCATGGCTTTTTTGCCAATTTGGCTGAGTTTTATGGTGAGCGCTCCGAGCGTTATGCGATGAGAATTAAGAATACTGGGCGCATTCAATTGTTTGAAGAGATTGACATTACCGCATACGGTGGGTTAGAACTGAATACATCCAATCCTCGCAGATTAGCCACAGGTGAGGTTTGGCAGTTTTATGCAAAGGATGAAGGTGTGCTCAAAAAGGGGAATTATAAGAATTTAAAAGTTGATTTACAAGACAATCCCAATTGTTAGACTTATTTGAAATCCTACAAAAGGCTAACAGCATTGCAGATTGGTTTGGCCACTGTTGGAGCTGGTTTGGTGGCGCAACAGTTTTACAGCATGCGCAATGTCAACGCTTCATTTACACCACAAATCGGTTTGGGCATCATCATGGCAGGTTCATCATTGTTTTTTGATGGTCCAAAGACTGATGCATTGTGGTTAGCGGTGGATAACTACAAGTAATCTCCGAAAACAATTTTAATCATCCAAGTGTCCAAACTTTCCCATTTGAAAGTCCTGGTATGCTTCTATAATCTCCTCGCGGGTGTTCATGACAAATGGACCATAAGCTGCTATTGGCTCCATAATAGGTTCTCCATTTAACATCAATACAATACTTTCTTCCAATGCTTCAATGGTAACGTTTTCGCCGGAGTCAGAAAACACACCCAAGTCATTTCCTTTCAGCACTTCGTTGTTATTCACTTTTACGCTGCCCTTAATGACTACCATAGCAGTATGATCATGTTGAGGGAAACTCATATCAATACTCTTATGTGCATTTAAATTCAAATTGAAAAGGTCTACCTTGGTATGCGTTTTTGCTGGCCCTTGGTGTCCTTGAAATGTGCCAGCAATAATCTTAACCAATCCGGCATCATTGGACAATTGTACTTCTTTGATTTGCTCTCGGGTGATGGCTTGGTAACTTGGCGGATCCATTTTATTGGCCGCGGGTAGGTTCACCCAAAGTTGAACCATCTGAAAAATCCCACCTTGTGAGGCAAACTCCTTTTCATGGTACTCCTTGTGCAATACCCCAGAAGCTGCAGTCATCCATTGCACTTCACCTTCCCCGATTGTTCCGCTATTGCCACCGCTATCGTGGTGACTTACTTTTCCTTGATACGCTATGGTAACTGTTTCAAAACCCCTGTGTGGATGCACTCCAACACCAGGAGGTGTTGTGGATGGAGGGAAATGGTGTGGTGAATTGTAATCCAGCATGATAAATGGATTCATGCGCTGCATGTTTACCATGGAGGGTATGTAATTGTGAACGCGAAATCCATCGCCGACCATGTGCGGTGGAGGAGGGGATAACGCTAAATCCAAAGTCTTTGTATTTTGCATTTTAATACATTAAGTGCATTTTGCTTTTCTCTCTCCAACCGGCTTGATGCTGATACTGGACAAAGAAAATTTTTAAATTGGCTTGGTGTTCGTATTCAACAAAGAAAATCTTCTTTTGGGCTTGATGATCATATTTTACAAAATACCAAAGTCCTTTATTTTCCTGAGCTTGGTGCTCGTATTCAACTTTGAAAACTTTTAAATCAGCTTGGTGTTCATATTGCACAACAAAAACTTTGAGTTGAGCTTGATGATCATATTGGGTTGAAAAAATCTTCTGACTCCAGGCTGAACTGAACAACAGTGTGAAAACAAGTAAGCCAATGAAATTCTTCATCATAATCATACTCTATTTTTGAGACCACTGCTTGGTCGGTAGCGATCGTCTTGGTATTGTCCTATTAAGTTTTGCAGAGCTTCATTCACTTTGTCAAAACCCCATTCTTTTCCCCATTGAAACAAACCTTTGGGGTAGTTGACTCCTTTGGTCATGGCCAAATCGATGTCCTCCTCACTGGCCAATCCCAAATAATGGGCATCGCAAGCTTCATTGATCAGCATGCAAAGAATTCTTTCTTGTATGAATTTTGCCTTGTTGTCTTCTAATTCAACGGAGGGACATCCGTCTGGATAGGGATAAAATCCACGACTTGTTTTTTTGCCGAGCCATTTGGCCTCGACCAGTTTTTTCTGGGTAATGCTGGGTTTGAATCTCGGGTCAAAATAAAAAGCACCAAATACACTTTCAGTTACGGCGTAATTGACATCATGTCCAATCAAATCCATCAACTCAAAGGGGCCCATTTTAAAACCAGCTTGACGCATGGCTTCATCTATCTCTGGTTGAGAAGCCAAACCTTCGTCATAAATTCTTAAGGCTTCACTGTAATAGGGACGCGCTACGCGATTTACAATAAATCCAGGCCAATCTTTGGCAATGACAGGAACCTTTTTCCATGAAATCATCATGTCTTTCAACAGCATGGGCAGCTTGTTATCGGTTTGAATGGCGGGAATAATTTCCACCAGAGGCATTATTGTGGCCGGATTAAAGAAATGCAATCCCACAACGCGTTGCGGAAACTGACAAGCAGATGCAATAGCTGTTATTGATAAGGATGATGTATTGGAAGCTAAAATGACGGATTCATCCAATAGGCTATCTAATTCTTGAAATACAGTTAGTTTAACTTCTAGTTTCTCAACAATAGCTTCAATGATTAAACCACATCCTTTGAAGTCTTGGATGGTAGTAGAAGTTTGAATGGATGAGATGATTTTCTGACTTTGCGCTTCGTTGAATTTTCCCTTCTCCACCAATTTTTGTAAACCTGCCTTTAGGTTTTCCATTGCTTTGTTCAATTGTTGGGCTTGGATGTCAACTAAGACCACGGAGTGACCTGCTTGAGCTGCAACTTGCGCAATACCAGCTCCCATTGCGCCTCCACCTAATACACCAATTTTCATTGCTTACTTTTTTTTGCTAATTTGAGCGAAATAGATGAATTATCTCCATTTTTGTTCAATGCGTTTTATTCTTTTTATCAACTTGATTTTGATGTTTAACCAAGGGTGGACGCAATCCCCGCAGTATTGGGAAAAACAAGGCGATGAAGCTGCAGCAATGGGCAATTGGCCTGATGCATTTGAGGCCTATCGTCAAAGTTTTGAATTGGACTCTACTGTTTTTGATAGGCGAATAAAATGGGCTCAATCATCTTATGAGATGAGAGAAGATGCTTTGGCCATTCGACTTTTTCAATCAGCTATTAAATTGGATCAAGGAAAAATTTTCCCTGAGTCTTATTATTATTTGAGCAAGCTCAATCAAAGAAGTGGACGTTACGATGAAGTGGTTTTTTATGTCAAAAAATTCAAACAACGTGCAAAGGTCAAGAAAGATTTGAAGCCATTGCTGGAGGAATCAGAATTGATGATGGCTTCAGCCCAATGGGCTTTGAATCAAGTTGCAGTTGACAGCATTCAATGGAAACCTTTTTCGTACAATTCAGAAAAAGGCGAAGGTCAGCCTTATTGGAACAACGATAGTTTGTATTATATGTCATGGAAAGATGAAGGGTGGAGAATATTGAAGACAGATACTTCGATGGGCACATTGAATGAACTACTATATAATTGGGAGGGTAAGCCAGTCCTTCATACTGTTGATTACGACGGAGGTCAATGGGGTGTCGGAGAAAGCGCGAGTAAAAATTTGGTGTTGTTGCACCGGAATGGGAATAGTGGTGCATGGAAAATACACCCCTCTGTGAATCAAGCATCTTGTAATAGCACTATGCCTCACGTTGGCATATTGAATGGCGTAACTTATTTAATTTTTGTATCTGATAGAAGTGGGGGAGTAGGGGGGCAAGATTTATGGTTATCTAGATGCAACAACAAGGAATGGAGTGAGCCTTTCCCTGCAGGATCTATCAATACATTTTGGGACGAAATTGAACCTCGATTCATTCAAGGCGAGTTGTATTTTAGTTCAAATGGACTTTTGGGATTTGGAGAGTTTGATTTGTACAAAGTTTCTGGCTCTCCAGGCGCATGGGGAGTTCCAGAAAACCTTGGTCTTCCCATCAACTCAAGTAAGAATGACATTGGATTTGATATTTTGAAAACGAAAGTTCGAGAGCGCTGGGTGATGGGA
>JBEISW010000292.1:0-2870 GCA_040375215.1 Crocinitomicaceae bacterium
GCAGGTTTTATTGGCTCAAATTTGTGTGATGAATTAATCGGTCGAGAATACAATGTTGTTGTATTGGATAATTTCTCCACGGGTAAGCTGGAAAATATTCAACACCTGATGGGGTTGCCCAATTTCAAGCTTATTGAAGGGGACATACGTAACTTGGAAACATGTAAAGTTGCGTGTGAACAAGTCGATTATGTGTTGCATCAGGCGGCCTTGGGATCTGTACCACGATCCATCTTAGACCCAATTACATCCAACGATGTCAATGTTTCAGGTTTTTTGAATATGCTGGTAGCAGCAAAGGAAATGCAAGTGAAACGGTTTGTCTACGCAGGAAGTTCCAGTACCTATGGCGATTCTGAAGCCTTACCTAAGGTTGAGGACAATGTGGGAAATCCTTTGTCTCCTTATGCAGTAACGAAAATGGTCATTGAACATTATGCTCGAGTTTTCCACAGGACCTATGACTTGCAGTGTATTGGTCTACGTTATTTCAATGTTTACGGCCGGAGACAAGATCCCAATGGCGCATATGCGGCAGTGATCCCTAAATTTGTAATGAATTTGATGAGTCACACCAGTCCAATAATTAACGGTGATGGCAATTACTCACGCGATTTTACATACATAGATAATGTTGTCCAAGCCAATATTTTGGCAATGACCACACAAAATGCTAAGGCGTTGAATCAAGTTTTTAATGTCGCTTGCGGTCAACGAACAACGTTGAATGATCTGGTTTTCTTATTGAGAAAATACTTGGCTAAGAAAGATGTTGAAATTGGTGCTGTTGAAATTCAATACGGTGAGTTACGCAAAGGAGACATTCCTCACAGTTTAGCTTCTATAGAAAAGGCAAAAGACTTGCTGGGTTACAAACCGAGTCACTTGTTGGAAGAGGGATTGGCAGAAGCGGTCAATTGGTACTGGTCTAACTTGAAATAATGCTGTTCAATTCACTGCATTTTATCTTATTTTTTGTGGTGGTGACTACTGCGTATTTTGTTATTTCACACAGATTTGGATGGCTTTGGCTTTTGGTAGCGAGCTGTTATTTTTATATGGTTTTTGTGCCCATTTACATGGTCATATTGGGAGCCACTATAGTGATTGATTACTTTGCTGGAATTTTGATTGCACATAGCCAAGGAAAACGTCGAAGGTGGTTTTTGGCGATAAGTTTGGTTGCAAACATTGGTATTTTAGCGCTTTTCAAATATTATAATTTTATAAACGAGAACCTATCGCATTTGTTGGGATGGTTTCATGCAAATAATACTAATCCTTACTTGACAATATTACTACCCATTGGCTTGTCATTCCATACGTTTCAAGCCATGAGTTATACCATTGAGGTGTACCGTGGTAATCAAGAACCTGAGCGCCATTTTGGAATTTACGCATTGTACGTCATGTTTTATCCTCAATTGGTTGCAGGTCCTATTGAAAGGCCTCAAAATATGCTACACCAATTCAAGGAAAAGCATACCTGGGATTGGCAACGATTTTTTGAAGGTGGCAAATGGATGATATGGGGTTTTTTCATGAAGTTAGTAGTAGCAGATCGTTTAGCGCAGTATGTTGATTTTACCTATGGGAATCCAGCAGATCAATCGGGGGTAACGTTATGGACCGGAACAATTTTTTTTGCTTTTCAAATCTATTGTGACTTTGCAGGATACAGCTTGATTGCCTTGGGTACTTCTAAGATTATGGGTTTTAATTTAATGACCAATTTCAAGAGACCCTACCTGGCGCAATCCATATCGGAATTTTGGAGCAGATGGCATATATCCCTTTCTACTTGGTTTCGTGACTATTTGTATATACCCCTGGGAGGTAACAGAATTGGTAAATCTATCAAATACCGAAATCTACTTTTTGTTTTTGTCATCAGTGGTCTCTGGCATGGTGCAAATTGGACTTTTATATTTTGGGGGGCATGGAATGGGATTTTTCTGATTCTTGCTCAAATGAGAGGGGATTTCATTCCTCAATTGGAAAATGCATGGAATACAATTCCTTTTGCAAAGCTAAAGATGTTAATAAATTGGATGTTGACTTTTGTGCTTATTCTTTTAACATGGGTTTTCTTTAGAGCTTCCAGTGCTTCTGAAGCATGGTTGATTATTCAAAAATTAGTTCAACCCACTGGGTCGTTGATTATGCAAAATCGCACTGTATTTTATTTAGGTTGTTTTGCGATTGTAATACTCATTATTGCAGATTTGTGGATGGAGTATTCTTTTCAAGGGAAAAGTCAAGCTCCACAATTCAAATCTAAAATAGGGGAGGGTGTTTTTTATGCTTGTGTGGTAATAAGTATAATTTCGATAGGTGTCCTCAATGGAGGACAGTTTATTTACTTTCAATTTTAATGAAAAATTGGATTCAACTGTTGGGTTTTGTGTTCATGCTGATTGCCTTGGATTTGGGAATTGGGAAAATATTGAGTGCCAAATATTGTTTAAGTCATGACGATTCCATATTGAGAATGAGGTATGTATGGAGTCAAGCAAGGCCTTCTTGGGTGGTTTTAGGCAGTTCCCGTGCTTTGCACCATTACAATGTGCAAGCCATTCAGTTAAAAACCAATTTAAAAAATGGACTTAATGCTGGTATGGATGGTCAAGGATTGTTGACTGCGAAATTGTTTTTAACGGCACAACAAGAGAATTCAAATTTTAAATTGGCTATTCTAGATTTAGCAGCAGGTATATTAACGGATATTCACTCTGATGAAAAGTTAGCTTATATATATCCAGAAATTGATCAAAACTCAATCTTAAAAGAAGATTTGTTGAGTCATTTGAAAGCCGAAAGATGGAAATTCTATTCCTCAATCTTCCCTTATAATTCAAAGATGGTTGAGC
>JBEISW010000295.1:0-2857 GCA_040375215.1 Crocinitomicaceae bacterium
ACAAAGATTGAGCAGACTCTACACGCTCATATTCATGCAGCCAATTCTCGACAACCTCAATAATCCATTGCTGTGCATCTTGCCCATGTGGAAGAACAGGCATTGCTGTAAAAATCAACCGATCATCCCCTGCCTCCCAAACAAATCCTAGTGCAGTTAAAATGGGTTTGATCTCATTGATAAGAGATTGATACTTGGCACCCAATTCCATCACCCAAGGATTGAGCAAAGCCTGGGATTGCATATTCATAGGTTTCTTCATGCTCGACTCATACAGCACTTGCTGATGAGCTCTTGATTGATCCACCATCCACATTTCGTCGTTGTACTCAAACACAATCCATTTTTTAAACATTTGCAATGGTCGAATCTCGAGCTCACTCTGCAAATCATCATTCATACTTTGCTGTTGAACTTGCGGAACACCTTGGATAGATTGGTGCATTTCAGCTTGCAGTTGCAGCCACTCCTGGACCACATCGCGCTTAGCTGTTGTTGGGCCAAATGGGTTGTAATTCCCTGTTGCTCCAGTACTTGGGACTTTAATTTCTGTACCCGAATGAACCGGTGTTACGTAATTTCCAGATTGGTCAAAGTCCAATGAAGGAACTACATTATGGATTCCCAAAGCCCTTCGGGTTGCAGCATGAAGAATAGCATAAACCGAGCGTTCATCTTGAAATTTGATCTCTGTTTTTGTAGGATGGATGTTTACATCTATCAAACTCGTATCCAATTCCAATTGAATAAAATATCCGGCAAAATAACCATCAGGAATGTTTGGGCTAAAGATGGTCTGAACTGCATGATGCAAATAGCTATTCTTGATGAATCGGTTATTGACAAAAAAATACTGATCTCCACGTGATTTCTTGGCTCCCTCTGGCTTAACGACAAAACCCTTGATTTTAAGCCAATGCGTTTCTTCATCGATGGGTACCAACCAATCCTGAAATTTAGCCCCCATCACCTTAACAATTCGTTGTCTTAAAGAACCAACTGGCAAGTGCAACTCCACTTCATCATTGTGCTCAAGAATCATTTCTATTTCCGGATGCACCAGCGCAACACGAACAAATTCTTCCACGATATGCTTCCACTCAATGCTATCCGACTTTAAAAAATATCTTCTAGCTGGCACATTGTAAAACAAATGTTTGATGGAAAACTGTGTGCCTTTGTTTCCTGCGCAGCCAACATGCTCTTTGATCTCATTTCCCTCGATACTCACCTTAGTAGCCAATTCATCCTGTGCTCTTTTGGTAATCAACTCCACCTGAGCAATGGCCGCAATACTTGCCAGGGCCTCACCTCTAAAACCTTTGGTTACTATCTTAAATAAATCGTCGGCTGTTCTTAACTTACTTGTTGCATGTCGTTCAAAACACATTTTGGCATCTTCGAATGACATTCCATCCCCATTATCCTCCACATATATCAAGGATTTACCTGCATCTTTGATTACAACTTTAATCAATGTTGCATGCGCATCCACTGCATTCTCTACCAACTCCTTCACCACGGAGGCAGGGCGTTGCACCACCTCTCCTGCTGCAATTTGATTGGCAATCTGATCTGGCAATTTGTAAATCACGTTCTTCACTTCATCCATTCTGCTAAAACTTTTTCAGGGTTGAATTCGGTGTTGGTTATCTGACACAACTTCTTGATGACTTCATCAACCAATGTATCCGGGCATGATGCTCCACTTGCAACTACAATTTTTTTGCAATTTTCCAAAGTATCATTCCAATTTCCACGTTCTTGACTCATTGTCTTTAAGTTCAAATAATTCACACTTAAATTATCCAAATCTTCTGCTGACTCAATGAAAAATGTCTTTATCTTTTCTGATAGAATAATTGCCAATTGATAAGTATTGGACGAGTTATGCCCTCCAATGATAAAAGCAACATCAGCATCTGTTTTCAAAAGCTCCATTGCGGCATCTTGGTTGTCATTGGTTGCGTAACACAAGGTATCTCTGGTGTCAGCAAAGGACGTGTCGCCATTGACCTTTGTAACAACATCTTTCAGGTATTTCGAAATTTCCTCCGTCTCTGTGGCGAGCATTGTGGTTTGATTCACCACTCCAATTTTCTGAAGATCTGTCATTGGATCAAATCCTTCACTGTATTTGCCTTTGAAGTCAATAAAAAATTGATCAACGTCAGCGGAACCCATGATGTATTTGGCCAACATTTCTGCCTCCATCAAATTCCTAATGATAAGACTCTTCGAATATTGATTACTGTGTGAAAATGTGGCTCTTGTTTCTTCATGCTTGTATTTGCCATGAATGATAATGGTATATCCCTCCTGTCCTATCTCTCCGGATCGTTTCCATACTTTCTCAACAAATGGACAGGTGGTGTTGTATCGCTTCACATCCACACCCCTTTCTTGCAATTGTTGTTCAATTTCAATGGTAGTTCCAAATGCCGGTGTTATCACCACGTCATCTTGGGATAATTCTTCCCAATCCATCAATCTGTTACCGGCGGTATCCATGATGAATTGAACACCCATAGATAGCAAATCTTGATTGACTGCGGGATTGTGAATCATTTCGCCAAGCAAAAAAACACGCTTCCCCTGATTCTCTTCTACAGCTTTAAATGCAATTTCTATAGCATTCTCAACACCGTAGCAAAATCCCATGTGGCGCGGGAATATCCACTCCCTTTGGCCTATTGGAATGATACTGGGTGTGAAATCTTTCTTGCGGGGATCATTCTGCTTTCTCCATTGCTTCACTTTACCCGTGAAGGAAGATTTAAACTGCTCAGGAATCTGAAATTTTTTCATAATGTTCTAACTAACCAACGGGCTGTTTTGTTTTACTATAAAACTGAGC
>JBEISW010000008.1:0-22329 GCA_040375215.1 Crocinitomicaceae bacterium
CGGAAGCACACTGCAGCGCATGGCATAGCGAGGTAAACTGCTTGTCACTTCCTATGGACAGTACAACTCGGACGTTGTCATTGAAAACAATTTGTTCTCCGTAAGGCGCAATGTTGGGATGCAAAGAACCTGAAGCTTTAGGGACGTGTCCTGTTTTTAAAAAATTGCTTCCTTGATTCATCAAACTTACTATTCCAGCACTTTCCAAAGAACATTCTACCAACATTCCTTTTCCTGTTTTTGTCTTATCTAACAATGCGCAGAGCAAACCCTCTTTGAGTTGGTGTGCGGCCATAACATCCATAAAGGCTACTGGAAGTTTTAATGGTTCTGAACCTACTTCGCCGTTAATACTCATGAACCCCGTCTCCGCTTGTATTGCTACATCATAGGCAACACGTCCTTCTTCATGCTCAAACCCTTTTATTTTTCCAATGATTAATTGAGGATAGCGCTGCAAAAGTTTATCTGGTTTCAGATCAAATTTGGTTTCATCGCCGGATTTGAAATTCATCAGTAGGATGTCAGTTTGTGCAATGAGGATTTCTAACGCTGGACGATCTTCTTTCAAATCCAATACTTGAAGATTTTTATGTGCGTTTACAGAAAGGTAATAAGCGCTCGTTGTGGTTTGATCTTCATGGGTACTATACCAGGTGCGTGTAACATCTCCCTGCGGTGATTCTATTTTTGTAACATCAGCGCCAAGCTCAGCCAGAAACGTTCCAACACTAGGTCCCGCCAACACTGTTGACAAATCCAAGACTTTAAGACCTTCTAGAATAGTGGTATGACTCATGTTGCAAATCTACAAAGGCGCTGTCAATGCTTCTTTGTAAACTTGAAGACAACGTTCCCTTGCTTTTGCATGATCAACGATGGGTTTGGGATAGTTTGCACTCATATATTCCGGAACCCATTTTTGAATGTATTTGTTTTCCTTGTCAAATTTCTCAGTTTGACTGTATGGATTGAAAATTCTGAAATAGGGCGCTGCATCACAACCACTTCCTGCAGCCCATTGCCATCCACCGACATTGCTGGCCAATTCATAATCTTGCAGTTTTTCCGCAAAGTAGCGCTCACCCCATCGCCAATCTATCAGCAGGTGTTTAGTCAAGAAACTAGCAACTACCATCCTTACACGGTTGTGCATAAAGCCGGTCTCGTTCAACTCACGCATGCCTGCATCTACAATGGGATATCCCGTTTTTCCTTCACACCATTTTTTGAAATCATCCTCATCATGTCTCCAAGAGATTCGATCATACTGTGGCTTAAATGATGATTGAGCACTGTGCGGAAAACAATAGATAATCATTTGGTAGAAATCTCGCCAAATCAATTCATTCAACCACTTCTCGTTATTTTCCAATCCAATTTTTACGCATTGTCGGATACTGATGGTTCCAAAGCGCAAATGCAAGCTTATCCTGCTGGTTCCTCGTATGGATGGGATGTCTCGGGTTTCGTGGTAATTGGTTACAACGGATAAGGAGATGTCAGAAGATGGAAATTCTTGATCACTCTTCGCAAAATTCATTTCTTCCAATGGAATAATCGCAGTACTTTCCATTTTGTAAAATGCATTGAATTTGAGCTCAGGTAGCGGCTTAAGCATCTCAGGTTTTAAAAGCGATTTCCACTTTCTGCTGTAAGGTGTAAAGACAGTGTATGGCTTGCCATCATCTTTGCAGACCTCTTTCTTTTCAAATATCACGTGGTCTTTGAAACTATGCAATGGAGTGTTATTGCGTTGAAACATTTCGAAAATTTCACCGTCTCTTTCCCTCGCGTAGGGTTCATAATCTCGATTGAAGAAAACACCCTGGATGTCATAGGTTTCAATGAGCGTTTCCCATACTTGCTTTGGAGTGGAGTAAAAGAATTGAATTCCGCTGCCTTGCTCTTGCAATGCTGTATGCATTTTTTTAAGCGTCTGGTGGATGAATCCCACTCTTGCGTCTTTTCTGTTTTCTAAGGCATTGAGGATGTTTTTATCAAAAATGAAAATGGGCAAAACAGGTAACCCCGACTCAACTGCATGATGGAGCGCTGTGTTATCAGATAGGCGAAGGTCTCGTCTAAACCAATGGATGGCAACTTTGGTTTTCATTTGAATATTTCTTGAAAATTTTGAGCGAGAGTATTGTGTTTAAAAACAAAACCTTGGTCTTGAATTTTTTGGGAAGATATACGTTGACTGTTGAGGACCATACTAGCCATTTCGCCTACCATCAAATTTAAGAGGAAAGCAGGAACTTTGGGAAGCCAGTAGGGTCGTTTGATGGCACGGCAAAGTTCTCGGCCAAATTCGTCGTTCTGAACAGGTGCAGGAGCTACTGCGTTGTACACACCTTGAATGTTATTGTTTTCTAGAGCAAAATGAATCATTCGTGCCAAATCTTCAATACCTATCCAGCTCATCCATTGTTGGCCTGTTCCTAGTGCTGAGCCCAAACCCATTTTGAAAATAGGAAGCATTGCAGACAACGCTCCTGAATTTGCATCCATAACAACCCCAATCCTTAAAATGACTTTGCGCCATCCTGCCGGTTGATCAGCAATTGCATTTTCCCAGTCTGCTGTGAGTTGAGCCAAGAATCCTTTTCCGTGAGTGCTGTCCTCGTTTTGCCATTCTTGTTTGTTGTTGTATATGCCAATGGCGCTGGCTTGAATCCAAGTTATGTTTTCAACTTTTCTTTCGAGTAGCATTTTTTTAAGGAGCATGGTGGACTGCAATCTGGAGTCGATCATCTCCTGCTTGTTTTTTTTGGTCCAACGATTGGAAACACTGTATCCTGCCAAATGCACTACTGCTTGAAAATCTATTCCATCTGGTAGCTTGCCTTCTTGTGAAATCGGATTCCAGAATATTTCTTTATCGGATTTGGGAGACCTTGTCAGGATGTAACAATCGTGTCCTGATTGCTTGAGCAATGGGATAAGGACTTTACCAACGTTTCCTGTCCCCCCAGTGATGAGAATATTCATAGTTCAAAAACCATTTGATTGAGTGTTTTGTTCACTTGTTGTAGCCGATAGCCAATTCTGAATATCCGTTGTCAGCACTTTGATAAACTTGTTGCTGGGTAAGGTATTGAAAGCCTTTTAAATTCCCGCCGTCGATCATCCAAAGCAACGGTTCCGTTTCATCTGTCAACATGCGGGAGGGGTGATAATTGCCCCATGTATTGATCCATTCACCTTGATTATCCCAATGATTTAGTCCATTTTCGTCACTGATCCAAAGTCCATTTCCTGTTGCTAAGCATTGGAAGTTGGTGCTCGAGTATCCCAAGAGCGGATGCCAATTGATGGGGAGCAAAGTTTCAAGGTCAAAAAGCGAAACTCCATAAGTACCGTTGTTTAGCGTAATCAAACCAATCATTTCATTCAGTTCAAACATATCCACGATGTCAAGTCCATGAACCCATGAATGAATCAAATTGTTCGTTGTCTTTAGGTATAAATTTAAACGTCCGGGTTGACCGGGTGTTTTTTGATTGACACACAGGTACTTTTCAGTGACGCAAAGTTGGTTTTGATTGTCGCCTGCAATCCATTGGGAAAATTGCCCATTCTTATTGAATTGTCTCAATCCATCTTGGGTACTATACCAAAGGCTGTGGTCTTGTGGGTCGCTTGAAACATCCATGAAATAGTCATTGCTGCCAGCAAACGGATAGGTGAACAATTCCGTGTATGGATTTTGTATATCCATCATCTCCAGTGACGATTGACCAGGTATGCATGACCAGAAAGTTTTGTTGTAGGAGTTTACTGTAGGCAGGTTTCTCGAGCCAAGAGCGCTTCGCCAGGTTCCCATTTGCATTCCATAGGACAGTGTATCAATCATCGCCCCAGCAAAAACGTTGTTATTAATGACAAAAATGTTTTTTCGTTTCTGAGCCAATTCCAAAACGGTACAATCTAAGAATGCCGATTTTGAGGTATGAGCAGTGTGTGCTGTAACCTTGATGAAGTATTGTCCCGAAGGGAGATAAGGATCATTGAGTTCGATGGATAAGTTTCCTGTAAATGAAGCAGACGGAAGTTGGTCTTTAGCTGAAACGGAAAGCCATATTTTTTGGTTGGGATCACAGAGCTGCATGGTTATTTTTTCAATCCGATCTTGGCCTTCGAGAAGGGCTTCAACAGAAACAGAAATAGATTGACCAAATCCAAATGGCCCATTTTCTCCAACCCATTCAATTTGAATGGTGGGTGTTGCATGCTCTTCCTTTTTACAAGAGAAAAAGCAAAGCAAAATAACACATAATGGAATCCACCGCATTATCCAAATGTAAGTTGAAAACTCTTTTTTTATTGACATTATTTTCATCGGGAAACCCTGAATTTATTGGGATTCTTATCGCTTCAAAAGTTATTAAAATAGGGAATGGATGCAATGTGGATAGAATACCGCCGCAATTGCATCGCACCTTTCTAAATTTGACTTTCCTTAATTTTAAGTTCATGGATAAACAAACACGCACCACCAGAGGTAAGAAGACTTTAGATTTCAATGCCAATGTCTTGGGTAGTGAAATGGGAAGAATACCACCCAATGCAAGAGACCTAGAAGTAGCAGTGCTGGGTGCCGTGATGTTGGACAACTCCGCTGTGAATTCGGTGATTGAGATTTTAGAGCCCAATTCATTTTATGATCCCAAGCATACTTTAATCTACAGCGCTGTTCGATCTTTGTTTTCTAATGGTTCTCCCATTGATATTTTAACGGTATCTCAGCAATTGAGAAAAGAGGGTCTTTTGGACGCTGCAGGTGGTGCGCCCTATATCGCAGCCATGACCAATCAAGTGGCTTCTTCTGCCAACATTGAAGCCCATGCCCGTATCATCGCCCAGAAATACATCCAGCGTGAATTGATCCGCATTTCAGGTAATATCATCACGCATGCCTATGAAGAAACAACGGATGTTTTTGAATTATTGGACAAAGCTGAATCTGGTCTTTTTGAGGTTACCCAAGGCAACATCAGAAAGAACTATGACAAGATGAGTCATTTGGTCAAGCAGGCATTGGATGAGATTGACAAGGCCATGAAGAACAAAACTGGTGTTACTGGTGTTCCTTCTGGTTTTAATGCCCTAGACCGAATCACCAATGGTTGGCAGCGTTCTGATATGATTGTCATTGCTGCACGTCCTGCAATGGGTAAGACGGCTTTCGTTTTGTCCATGGCGCGCAACATCGCCGTGGAGCACAAAGCACCGGTGGCGGTTTTTTCACTAGAGATGTCCAGCTTGCAGTTGGTGCAACGTTTGATAGCCAGCGAGACGGAGATTGAGGGGGATAAATTGCGCCGTGGTAATTTGTCCGAATTGGAATTGCAGCAATTGAATCAACGCATCGCCAAATTGGCCGATGCGCCTTTGTTTATAGACGATACACCAGCCCTTTCTGTATTTGACTTGCGTGCAAAGTGCCGTAGGCTTAAAGCACAACATGGTATTCAAATCATCATCATTGATTACTTGCAATTGATGTCAGTGGGTGGAGGTGATGGCCGCGGTGGAAATCGTGAACAGGAAATCTCTACCATTTCCCGATCCATCAAGCAAATTGCCAAGGAATTGGATGTTCCCATCATTGCCTTGTCTCAGTTATCGCGTAGCGTTGAATCACGTCCAGGTGACAAGCGCCCTGTGCTTTCTGATTTACGTGAATCAGGAGCGATTGAGCAAGATGCCGATATCGTTGGTTTTATTTATCGTCCAGAGTATTATGGTATTCTAACCAATGCAGAAGGTCACTCAACAGTAGGATTGGCACAGATTCTTATCGCGAAGCACAGGAACGGTGCCATTTCTGATGTTGACTTAGAATTCAAAAAAGAGTTAGCCAAGTTTACAGACCGCGACCACCATGGTTATAATCCCAGTTATGGCGGATCAATGTCTCCCAACACGAGTTTTGACACTTCTTCATCCACTACAATAACAGTCAGTTCTAAAATCAACACCATGCCCGATGAGGAAGATGATGATGATTTTGGATCTTTCTCTGGTGGCAACAATGATGTGGTTCCTTTTTAATTTTCGTTAATCGATGTGTTGTTTTTCCTGCAATGCGTATTTTAGGACAATGAAAGGAATCCGAATATTTTGGTGCATCGTTTTTATAACGTTGTTCAATGTGCCTCGCAGTCATGCCAGTCAAGTCTTGATTCCCATGGATGATTCGCAGGCAGAGCATTTGAAATCCTACGGCATTGCTTATTGGTTATTGCAAAATGGCGGAACATTGGAATGGTTGCTCAATTACAGAGGCGGCAGTTTTCTTTGTCCCAATTTACCTTCATTGACCAAAGAATGCACCATCAGGGGTGTCAGTTTTGAGGTTATTGCAGACGCACAAGCGCAACAGATTTATTCCCAAATCGCGGATCCTGAGGTGAACATGGAACGGGTGAAGTTGGAGGTTGCTCCAAAGATTGCCGTATATACGCCGAAAGGAAAACAGCCTTGGGACGATGCGGTGACCATGGTGCTTGCCTACGCGGAGATTCCTTACACGGAAATTTACGATACAGAAGTCATCAAAGGTGATTTGGTCAAATACGATTGGCTCCATTTGCACCATGAGGATTTTACGGGTCAATACGGAAAATTCTACGCACAATACCGCAACGCAGCATGGTACCAAGATGAGGTGAAAAACCAAGAAGGAACGGCAGCCGCATTGGGTTTTCAAAAAGTGAGCGAAATGAAAAGGCAAGTAGCCGTAAACATCAGAAACTTTGTTTTGGGTGGAGGCTTTTTGTTTACGATGTGCAGTGGAACGGATTCGTATGACATCGCTCTGGCAGCGGAGCATGTGGATATTGCCGAAGCAGTGTTTGATGGAGATGCCAGCGATCCACACGCGCAACAAAAATTGGAATTCAACAACGGCTTTGCGTTTCAGAATTATAGATTGATCAAAGATCCCATGGTGTATGAGTTCAGTTCCATTGACGCCACTGAGGATCACAACAAGATGGGAGAGTTAAATGATTTTTTCACCCTGTTTGATTTCTCTGCCAAATGGGACATTGTCCCAACCATCCTTACACAAAATCATACTCAGGTCATCAAAGGATTCATGGGCCAAACAACATCCTTTCACCATGACTACATCAAGAGCAATGTGACCGTAATGGGCGAAACCAAATCATTGGGAACTGCACGTTACATCCATGGCGAGTTAGGACAAGGGCAGTGGACGTATTACGGTGGCCATGATCCAGAAGATTATCGCCATTTGGTGGGAGATCCGCCCACCGATTTATCGCTGCATCCCAAGTCACCCGGTTACCGTTTGATTTTGAATAACATTCTGTTTCCGGCTGCGAAAAGAAAAAAACAAAAGACCTAATTATCAAGGCTGAACTTCCCTGATGCTCTTGATGGTTGTTCCAATAGTCATTTCTGGAAGAAACTCCAAACCCTGGATGACTTGCCCCATGTTGGTGTATCGACCATCCAAATGCGCTGCCTCACTGGTCATGAAAAAGATCTGACAACTTTCTGTGTGAGGCCCTGCTGAAGCCCATCCTATGCTACCAATATCAAATGTGTCATGGGTAAACTCTGATGAAATAACTTCATCCAAGCTTCCCATTCCGTCTCCTCTTGGACATCCCCCTTGGCTCACAAAATTGGGCACATAACGATGGATTTTTTTGTTGTCATAAAAGCCGTCGCGAACCAATTTTCGAAAATGCATAGCGGTGATGGGGTGGCTGCCTTCCTCGACAACAAAAACCATTTTGTGCTCCTCGCCATGAATATTCACCACCATGTCATAGACTCTGTTTGCCTTTAATTCTTTCCATTGTTGAGCGTCAATTTTGACCTGAGGTTGCGGTTGGAAGGTCTTGAAATTTTCGCCGGTTTCTAATGATATAGCGTTCAACGCCATGACAATTTCATTGTAGGTCTCTACTTCTTGGGGCAACTTCAATGTGGGGAGTCGTGCGGCCATCAAATCATGCCATATCTTTTTTTGAGGGCTCTCCACTTTTGCATCTTTCATAGCCGAAGCGAGCAGTGCCTGAACCCCAATATCATTGGTCTTCCACAGCTGCACAGCGTCATTGTCCCAGAAGTTGGAAACCTGAAAAGAAGCATTGGAAGCAATCAACATTTCTGTTCCGTAGTAAAGATCAGTAGCTGTGGCTTTTGGCGATAGGAGATAATGAACCAATTGCGATAAGCACTTTTTTCTGTGCGATAATCCAGCAAATGCGCGCATTCTTTGGTATTCATCCTCTTCTTCGAGAAAGGTTTTCCAGCTTTTCTTTCCTTTGATGTCAAATTGGGTTGTCTTTAAACGCCACTCCCAAAACTTCCAATACATTTCAGGATGATGGTCCTTAAAACTTTGATTTTCCCATTCAATAGGGAGAGGAAGAGAATCGTAACCAATTTTATTAGCGCACAATTGAATGGCCTGAGCTCCCAAAACATCGTTTTGTTCTGCCATGATTTCAAAAAATGAAGCTTGATCAAAAAAGTTGTTTCGTTGCAATTGAATCAAGCATTCCAAACGCAATTCCTTTTTTAGGTTAATGTCCTTGCTCCAGTCCAACAGAAGTTGGTTGAATACAGGTTGATTGCATCTTCCCAAAACCTGAACAAAGTATTTGTTGGGTGGAAGAATTTGGGGTTGTAATGGCAACCCGAGAAGAAGAGAGGACCATGTAGTTTTGTCAAACTTTGATTTGGGGATTCTAACAATGGCTTTCCAGTAGGACGAACGAAAATGGGTTAGCGGATTTTTAGTTACGTTGTTCCAAAGTTCAAATTGCTGAATAAGGGTTTCTTGGATTTTTGGTGTGAAATGGCCATTTCGGATAAGATAAAATGCCCCTTCATACCACAGTTGAAGGTCAAAAGGCTCAACAATATGGGCCCCCATTTCAGCGTATTGATTGGCTTGTCTGGGTGTTCGTACACAACGGCCTAAATAGTCAATGAGAAAATTTTCATGAGAAGCAATGTTGAGGATAAAGTCAAAGTTGAGTGTATCATTTTGTTGGGTAAGCGGCCAAACATATTCATCGGCTAGAATCGGGCGTTGACTCATCGTGATGGAAGCTTCGTTCAAAGCGTTGACATGACCTGCTATCATGCTGCGCAACTGGGCGGATGCGGTGTCGTTGGGATGTGAAGCCGCAAATTGCAAATAAAAAAACTGTTCTTGTCGAGTTAATGTATCCAATCGATCCAGCGGATATTTTTTGTTGTACAAAAATTCAACGAAGGAGGGGTCGGGCAGTTGGGCTGTTATATTACAGGAAACAAGAAGCGAGACAATGGCAAGAAAAAATCTGTTCATAACATCAAGGTAATTAAGACTGAATCCAACATTACACCAAACCGCTTTTGGGTGCTGGTGTTTTATTATCATTTATTTTCGGTATTCTTATGTTTTTCGGACTTAGTATAACGTAATTTGTTTTCTTTCCGCTGTCTTCTGCTTTCAACATTTCTTTTGAGACCAAATCTTGCAAATCTCGCAAAGCGGTGTCTGTCGAGCATTTGGTAAGTTTCGCGTAGGTTGATGATCTTAAAAATCCCAATTCTTTGCTGTAATTGTCGTAGAGGTAATTAATGACAAGTCGTTGTCTGTCGTTTATGATAGTTGACTTGTGCTTGTCCCAATATTGCGCTTTATCTAAAATGATTTCTAAATTTTGTTCACTTGAAATTAAGGCCCTTTCAAAACAACCAAGAAACCATTCTAAATATTTTGTGATATTCGAAGTTCCTTTTTGAGCCTCTTCAATAATTTTGTTATAGTGTTTATGCTCTTTGAAGATTTGGTTTGATAAGCTGTAAAAACGAATTTTACTATTATCACTTTTTGCTAACCACATGTCTAAAATGGCTCTTGCTATTCTTCCGTTGCCATCATCAAAAGGGTGAATTGTAACAAACCAAAAGTGAGCAATGATAGATTTCAGAACTAAATCCAAACTTTTTTCACTATTCAACCAATTTAAAAATTGTTCCATTTCGTTTGGAACTCTGTCGGCGGATGGTGCTTCAAAATGTATTTTTTCCCTTCCAAAATTACCCGAAACTACCTTCATATCGCCTGAACGATATTTGGCAACGTCTATTGGCTGATAACCGCTAAATCCTGTTTGGAAAAGTGAGTTATGCCATCCTAAAAGACGTGCTTCTGACAGTGGCTTGTCGAAATTTTGTGTTGCATCTAAAATGACATCAACAATTCCTTCAATGTTTCGGGGTGTCTTAATAAAATCCGCGTTTTCAATACCTAATTTTCGGGCGATAGATGAGCGAACAAGTTCTGGATTTAAAAATTCTCCTTCAATTCTTGAAGTATCTACAACATCTAATATTAATGATTCCAAAGTGGCGCGTTCTGTAAAATCGAAACCTAAACTTTCCATTCGACCCAATAATCGGCCTTGTAAATGTCTTAAAGAAGCCAAGATGGGAGATAGCTTATCGTTATCCCAGGAAAAGGTCGTCCAATTTTTTCTTTCGTGTATGTACATAATTACCACCGCAAAATATGCGGTAAAAATACAGCTTTTGCACCGCAAAACAGTTCTTTGATTTCAAAATCAACATTCAGTCAATAAGATAACCCAAATCTCTTGAAAATGAAAGATTGTGTATTGCGCTATTTTCATTCCGCATTGCGTTTAATCATTTGCGCTATTGCAAAAATTGCTCAGTCATTGCTACCTCTTTGAACCATCAAAAGATCAAAAAAAAAGCACATCAAATATGATGTGCTTTCATGTTTTTTGTGGACCCGGCGGGGGTCGAACCCGCGTCCAAACAGGGAACGACTGAGGTTTCTACATGCTTATTCCCTTATTAATTTTCGTGAAGTACATGGCAAAAGACAACCTTGACACTCCCTTATCGAATGAGTTTTAGCCGCTGTCTATTCGCATCAACATTGGCGATTCCCCTTTGATGAAGCCCCAGTGCTAACTGCCGGGAACGAGGCCGTTAGCGGGACATGCCTGTCTTATCAAACCTTGATAAGATTAAGCGTAATCACTACCAGTGATTAGGCTGCAAGCGCGTAAGAATTGTTGTCATTTCTGACGGATGATTTGAGATTAAAGAGCTATCCCACCAAATGCTCTGCATGCTTGCTCCGAAATTCTTCCTACTGTCAAATCCAGAAATCGGGCCCATAAATAAAGAACTTCTACAAAGTTAGGCATTCTATGTCACCGCTTGGTTATACATTATCTTATTTTAGCAGTATGTCAACAATCAAAGTGGTCAAAGTTATCGGTGGTTTGGGCAATCAAATGTTCCAAGTGTGCTTCTATGAGTGGCTGCGCAAATCTTTTCCGCAGTATCAATCTTTCATCGATTTACAGTCTTTTGACAACTACTCCCTGCACAATGGCTATTTGATGAATGCCATTTTCGGCTATGAAGCAAACCTAGCAGACAAGAAAGTCCTCAGAAAGATGGGCGAGTACCAAAAGGGTTTTGTTTATCGAGTGAAAAGACGAATGGGTATAAAAAACAACTTGATTTGGGAAGAAACAGAGCATATTCGTTTTCAGTTTCATGATAAAAAAATCGTCAATCAAAAGAACCAATACTTTGATGGCTATTGGCAAGCACATCAATATCCTGACCTTTTCGATAACATCAAACTGTCGTTCCGTTTTCCAGATTTGACAGATCAAGAAAACCTGAAAGTGGTGAAAGAAATAAAAGATGCTTCGGCATCTGTCTCTGTCCATGTGCGCCGTGGTGATTATGTCAACCATCCCAAGTATAAGGACATCTGCACTGCGGAGTATTATCAAAAAGCCATTCAATCTTTGAGCAATCAATATGGAGAACTAAAGTGTTTTGTTTTTTCCAATGATATTCCTTGGTGTCAAGAAAATCTTAACCTTCCCAATGCCATTTACGTTGATCATAATTTCGGAGCGAACTCCTACAAGGACATGCAACTCATGGGTTATTGTCAGCACCACATTATTGCCAATTCTAGTTTCAGCTGGTGGGGCGCCTACTTGTCAGAAAAGAATGGGACCACTATCGCTCCCAAGAAATGGAAAAACAACATGGAAGGCACCAGAGATTTGATTCCTCCTCATTGGATTCAGCTTTGAGTGACTTTGGTTACTGCATTGGATAGGTTAGCTTAACGACCTTTGCAGAAAATTGAATGTTATGACAACAAAAGAAGCCCTTGGCCAGTCAGATGTGAAAATCATTGATGTGCGCAAAGCCATCAATGGCGGAGGATGGATGAGTGTACAGTTTGAAATATCACAATTACAAAGCGTATGAGTTTTTTAAGAAAATTATTTGGAATGGGCCCCAAGGTGGACCATCGCCAATGGATCAAAGAGGGTGGAGTAGTGATTGATGTGCGCTCAGTTGCTGAGTTCAAATCAGGTCATGCCAAAGGATCCGTAAACATACCTCTAGACCGAATTGGTGAGGTGGAAAAGAAGTACAAGAAGGATCAGAAGTTCATCTTGTGCTGTCGCTCAGGGATGCGAGCAGGAAATGCCAAATCACAATTGAAATCACAAGGTTTTCAGCATTTGGTAAATGTGGGAGCCTGGCAAAATGTTTAATTAAAATACAAAAAGAAGATGAGCAATTTTCAAGAAATCATACATTCCGGAAAACCTGTTTTGGTTGATTTTTTTGCCACATGGTGCGGCCCGTGCCAGCACCAAGGTCCTATTTTACAAGAGGTGGCGTCTGAACTGGGAGATACCGTTCACATTATCAAAATTGATGTAGATAAAAATCCAAGTGCGGCGCAAGCATACGGAGTCCGAAGTGTTCCAACCTTACTGATTTTTAAATCAGGCGAAGTGGTCTGGAAACAAGCTGGGGTTCAGCAAAAAGATGAACTCCTGCGCTTGCTCAAGAGTTTTATGTAACGATAGGTTTGTTATAATTAACAGAGGGGCTAATGCCCCTCTTTGTTTTACTGCTGTATTGACTTTACATATAGTGACTGAGAAATCGATAAAAGTCATGACGAAGTTCTAGTATGGTCCTTTCAAGCATAAAATAGGCTTCTTTCAATTGGTCGTGCTCTGCTATAGTCTCATCCGTTAGATGCTGGGCATGTTCGTGAATGTCATGATGGACATGATGTGTAAGCCTTTGATGCGCATCATCCCACGATGTGATAATCATCAAAGAAAAATTTCAGTTTGATGAATCTTCTCTTGTATTATTTTCGCAGTGCATGAGGTTTATTTCAATCGTGGTCATTCTTTTGTTATCCTCTCCTTTATTGTTCAAATCTTGGACGGTAGTAAATTATTGGGTGCATTATGACCATTATGTCAACGTTCTGTGTGAGAACAAAGACAACCCCATGGAAGGTTGCAATGGCCAGTGTGCTCTAAAACGAGAGTTGAAGAGGGCTGAGCAAGAAAAGGAAAACGCGGAGGCCCCATTGGAGTGGGTAAGTCAATACAATGTTTCTGTTTTTGAGTCTTCACCCATTTTGTGGATGGACTTTGCTTGTCTAGCAGAGGTAGAAAAGCCGATGACAATAGTTACATTACTAAAGACAGCAGCGTTTCATTTGACCTTGGATCATCCGCCTTGTTGATTTTTTGTTTGACTGGTTACTGGAATAAGCTAAAAAGCGTATTCCGGTATTTGTATTAGAAAATCAAAAATCAATTAATAAGTAAAGATGAAAAATATTTTAAATGCAGCCTTTGCATTGGCTGTTGTTTTGTTTGCAGTTTCTTGTAAGAAAGAGAAGGAAGACCCCATCACGGATAATACACCAACAGTGACAACTGGAAATGTGACGCTGGAAATTGAGCATGTCATACAAGATTTGCCCATGTCATTGAATCAGTCTTATGTGTTGAACAATGGTGATACCATGTCTTTTACAACGTTCAAATACTATGTTTCAAATATTCAATTTGTGAAGGCCGATGGTTCTGTTTGGTCAGAATCTAACTCCTATCATCTGATTGATTTGTCTGATGAGGCTTCAGCGCTTCTCACGATAAAAGATGTACCAATGGCAGACTATGTTGGAATGAATGTAATGATTGGCGTGGATAGTTTACACAATGTTTCTGGAGCCCAAGAAGGAGCTTTAAGCACCACCAATGGAATGTTTTGGAGTTGGAATACAGGCTACATTTTCATAAAAATGGAAGGTACTTCAAGTCAAGCCATGAATGGTGCTTTCACCTATCACATCGGAGGTTTTTCCGGAGCCAACAATGCTATTCAAGAAAATGCTCTTGGTTTTAATGGGTCATATCTCATGGCTCGTCCAGATGCAGTTCCTCAAGTTCATTTGATGTTGAATGTACAAGACCTATTTGAGAATGGCATTCAAACGGACATGAATTCGATGGTTCATATGCCTGGTGCAGCCGCGGTGGCTGTGTCAAGTGCGTTTTCAAATGCGCTGTCTTTTGAGCACATACACAATTGATGCGACGATTTTTTACGATTTTTTTGGTAGGCAGTTTCTTACTTACTGCATGTCGAAAGGACGTTGAGAATTCAATGGTTGGGGATGAGAATCTTCTCATTCCCAACCATATTCCAGTTGCCAATTATAATGCTCCTTTACTCCATCAGAATACATGGGTAGATATGGGGAGGAAGTTGTTTTATGATACAAGTTTGAGTATTGATTCTTCCATTTCTTGTGCATCATGTCATGCGCAAGTACATGGTTTTGCAGATCATGGTTTAGACCTCAGTCAGGGATTTCAAGGACAGCTGGGAACGAGGAACTCACCTGCTATTTTTAATATGGCTTGGAATTCTTCATTCATGTGGGATGGTGGCATCAACCACATAGAGGTAATGCCCGTGGCTCCTTTTACTTCTGAGGTTGAAATGAATATCAGCATGCTTGAATTGGTACAAAGGGTAAATAATAACCCGCAGTATGCAGCGTTCAATGTAATTTTGCAAGGAGAGAGTGTTTATTCGGATGCCCATATTTTAAAGGCATTGGCAGCTTTTATGTCAAAAATCACCTCATTTGGAAGCAGATATGATGCCATGCGACAGGGCATTCTGACGTTCAATGAAACAGAAGTGAAAGGATATAGATTGTTTCAAGAATATTGTAACACTTGCCACGCAGAGCCTATGTTTACCGATTACACCTTCGCCAGCAATAGAAATCGATGGAGTGAGTTAGATCCCGGACGATATAGAATTACAATGGATTCTGCAGATTATGGATTATTTAAGGTGCCGACTCTGCGCAATTTGTCATACAGCAATCCCTATAGACATGATGGAAGTGAACATTCTTTGGATATCGTTTTAAGTAATTATTTGAAGGCGGGGGAGGAGTACTTTTCAGGGGATGCAAGAATTCAACATTTGTATGCTTTAACAAGTGATGATTTACAGAAAATTAAATCGTTTTTATTGACTTTGGATGATCCCAAACTTTTGTCAAATCAAGAGATTAGTGAGCCATGAAGAGAATAGTGTTAATGATCATTTTATGGACATTGTTAGAAACAGTGCTGGCATGTGATGTCTGCGGTGGTGGTAGCAGCAGTGCTTACAATGGTTATATCCCACGTTTTGGAAGAAGTCAGTGGACCTTGGGATATGAACATAGATCGCTCAAAGATGCGTCATTTAGAAATGAAACTGTAGATTTTCAGTTCACACAATCTGATTTGGGTTGGCGATTTTTTTCAAAGAAGAATTTGTATTTTAATGCTACGTTGCCTTTCAAGTCGTTGCTGGTGATGCGAGATCAAGAGGTGAATACTTATAACGGACTGGGGGATCTGAGGTTAGCCGTGCACTACGCTTGGAAGCCTAAATCGTGGGAAGGGATTTGGAAGCCTTTGATGATGGTAGGTACCGCATGGAAATCTGCTACAGGGAAATATATGGTGCGGGATTATACCAAGCAAATGATGCCACTTTATCTGCAAAATGGAACTGGAGCCAATGCTCTGCAATGGATGGGTTACGGCCAAGTAGCCAATGAGAAGATGGGGTTATGGTTCAATGGATGGAGCCAAATGAGCGGTGTTAATGAAATGCAGGAGCAGTGGGGCAGAAGAAACTACTTTCAAGCGGGATTTTTTGCACATACCCAGTATTTTTCTTTTTTGAAGAGATCAAATCAAATTTGGGTGAACTTCTCTTGGCTTGCTGAAAATAGTCAAGGCCTGAAATCATATCAGCAATGGATAGCCGATACGCAGAGCAAAACACAGTCGTTTGTTACGCAGTTGGATTGGTATTTTGGCGATTGGGTGCTGACAACCTATTTGGGCCAAAATGTGATGAGCGTTTCTGAAACAAAAATCCCCATCAGCAAAATGCGAATGGGGATCAATTTGGTTTTTGTAATTCCCGATCGGGCTTCAGAATAACCCAACCTTCTCTTGCTGTATAATATTACCTACCTTATCTGTGCATTGAATAAAGTACAATCCCTTGGCCGGTGCTTCAAGTCGAATCTCCTGCTCGCCATTGATGGATTTGCGCTCAATCAATTTGCCTGAAACGTCCATCAATTGCAGGTACTGGAAGTCTTCCGAAATTCCTTTGATGTGGATGTTGTTGTCTTTAATAACAATGTGAAAATCAGGTTTCTTTGCTGCATTTTCAATGGCCGTTGGTATGGCTGACCATTCATAAACCCGAATAAAATCAACTTCCATAACCGCAGGGAAAACGGTTGTGTTGTCCGGAGATCCTGGCCAATTACCGCCTACAGCAACATTCAAAATAAAAAAGAAAGGTTCGTGAAACTCACTGTATTGCGCGGCACCGATGTTGCGTGTATAGTAAAGAATCCCATCCAAATACCAACGCAATTGATCAGCGTCCCATTCTATGGCATAGTTATGATACTGGGCTGGATCTGTTGAAATGCTTCCACCTTGGTATTGGTGCCCATTGTTATCCCAGTGAATGGTGCCATGCACCTGCATCTCATTATTCACATGTTCCAAAATATCAATCTCGCCACATTCAGGCCAACCAACGGCATCTATATTGCTGCCCAACATCCAGAAAGCAGGCCACAACCCTTGTCCCATAGGTACTTTGATTCGTGCTTCAATTCTGCCGTATTGTACGTCATACTTTCCCTTGGTTTGAACTCGTGCGGAGGTGTATTCAGCACTGCCAAAGTTTTCTTGCTTGGCAATGATGGATGCTTTACCATCGGCAACGATTAAATTACTTTCACCACTTCGGTAGTATTGCAATTCATTGTTTCCCCAACCAGCGTTGCCGAAACCAATTTCATAGTTCCAAACTTCTTCGTTCAATGCTGTTCCACTGAACTCCTCAGACCAAACCAAGTTCCAGGCCATTTGCGCCTGGAAAGTGGTGTTGGTTACAATAAATAGTAAGGTGATTATTCCTTGATAAATGCGCTGTTCCATGTGCGTTGTTCTTTTTGTAAAATGATATGATAAAGACCAACAGCCAATGCTTGAATGTCCACTGTATTGCTAAAATTAATTCCACTTTTCACCAATTGTCCTTGCGCATTGTAAATGGTCATGGTGGAACCATTCAAAACAGATGGCAATTGCAATGATTGATGGGCAGGGTTGGGATAAACTTCAAATGTTGTTGATTCCATTTCATCAACTCCAACCACACATGGCGAACAACTTTCCCAACAAACCGATGGAACAAAAGTGTCAGCTGTTACAGTAACAACACGGTGAAAATTTCCACCCAAGCTCATTGTGCACACATCATCTGTCAATACTTCATTGTCTTGACCTTCATTGATCGTAAAGAAATAATCATAAAGACCAGCTTCTAATTGCAAGTCAATGCCGTAGGTATTATTGACAAAAAGAGGTTGTAATGTATCACAACTCATGCAGAAGCCATTGAAATTTCCAACAATCTCAACACGATCTGCACTCAACCCGCCCAAGTCAACCTCGAAATGCACATTGTAGGTAATTGGAGGCATGCAGTTAGAGCATGTACCCCAACATACGGTATCCATAGTGGTGTTGGCGGTTAGGTTTAAAACACGATTGGTGTAGGGATCGACAGTTATTACACAAGGTAGGGTGGGATCCAATTCTTCTTGCGTTCCCCAAGCATCAGCTGAAAACTTGAACTCATGCGCTCCTGCAGGAATAGCAATGGTTGTTTCCCACACATTATCTCCGTTGGTATCGGACATTGGATTGCAACTTCCACACCATCCATTGAAAGAACCATTGACCTCTGGTGTCGTAAATCCAACAACATTATTCATGTCCACCACAAATGTTACGTCGTAAATTTCTGGTGCTACTTCGCAAGACTCACAAAAGCCCCAGCATACAACAGGCAAAATCATATCAGCGTTTCCAACAGTCAGCGTGCGGTTTGTAAATCCAAAATTGGTTACGGTGCATGCACTTCCGGGAATCAAACTTTCAGAAATGGCCCATGCATCTGCGGCATACTTAAATTCATATGTGCCAGGGGCCAAAGCGATTGTCGCTTCCCAGATATTGTCACCATTGGTATCCGTCATGGGATTGCAATTGCCGCACCATGCATTGAAGACTCCATTGACTTCAGGGGTTGCAAATCCTGTTTGTTGACTCATGTCTACTTGGAAGGTCACATTGTAGGTTCCTCCAGCTTGACAAGCATCGCAACGACCGTATACATCGCTGCTCGTTGCTCCAGCGGCCATAGTGCGATTGGCATAGTTAGCCAAATCTGTAATGGGTGCACACGTACCACCAGCCAACATATCGTCAACTAAGTTTTCTTGAGATGCCCAATTGTCTACCATGTATTTGTATTCTACTGTACCTGCAGGCAACTCTACAACGATATCAAAAATACCATCGGCATTGTTGTCAGAAAGCGTGTTATACGTTTCAGCGCCGCACCATCCACACCATGGACCGGTTACATGCACGGTGGTAAATGTACCTGCGCAAGTCATGTCAACTTGGAATGCGGTAGCGTACAAACATGAACCATCGTCAATGGTGGCACCGGCATTGTAGTTGACAGCAGTATTATCCATGCAGCCGGATGAGCTATATTGACAAGATCCATCATCATTGGTTGCAGAAGCATTATAATTACTAGCCATTGGATCCGTACATCCAAAAATGTCGTATTCACAGCTACCATCGTCCATGGTGGCAGAAGCGTTGTAATTATTTGCAGCTGGATCAGTACATCCCATCACTGGAGCATTGGCGCAGTTGGAACAACTTCCATAACATACAATGGGTAATGTTTCGGCACCTGAAACAGTTAAGGTACGATTGGTAAAACCATTTTCTGTAAATGTGCAAGTTGCATCTGGTGTAAACTCTTCCTGACCAGACCAATTGTCATAAGAGAATTTATATTGGTGACTACCAGCTGCCAATGGAATGGTGATGCTCCATACGTTGTCTCCATCAGGATCACTTAAAGCTGCGCAATTGCCACACCAATTGTTGAATTCACCATTGATTTCAGGTGTAGTAAATGCAAATCCAACTTGAGACATGTTAAGGTTAAAAGTTACATTATAAGGACCTGAACTTTGTCCGCAAGCCTCGCAACTTCCCCAGCAAACGGTATCAATGGTCACATCTTCATTGGCGCTGATGACGCGATTGGTGAAAACCCCCTCTGTGAAGGTACAACTAGAACCAGCGACCAAAGCTTCTTGTCCAGTCCAGTTGTCATAGGAGTATTTGTATTGGTAATCTCCTGCTGGTAAGTTGATGGTTGTGGTCCAAACATTGTCTCCGTCTGCATCCGTCATGGGATTGCAACTGCCGCACCATCCATTGAATGTTCCATTAACTTCTGGTGTTGTGAAACCAGTTTGACCATTCATATCCAGCTGAAAAGTGATATCCACATTACTCGGGGCACTTCCACAGTCTGTGCATGCTCCCCAACAAACTACAGGCAAGTTGGCATCTGTTGAAACAACTACTGTTCTGTTGGTAAATCCAAAATTGGTAACTGTGCAAGGAGATCCCGCCAATAAGGTTTCTTGACTTCCCCAGTTGTCCGCTGAAAATTTGTACTCGTAGGTTCCGGCCGCCAAAGGTATGGTCAATGTCCAAATGCCATCACCTTCAGGGTCTGTCATTGGAGCGCATGATCCGCACCAATTGTTGAACGCGCCATTGACCTCAGGTGTTGTGAATCCTGTTTGTTGATTCATATTCACATTGAAGGTGACGTTGTAAGTTTGTGCAACTAAAAAGTTGCAAACAATAACAAAAAACAAAGTAGATAGTTTTTTCATTTTCAGAAATTTGATTTAGCTTAGCCACGAATATACACTAATTGTAATTAATACAAAAAGTAATGGCCTTAAGAAATTCACTTGACCTTTCCAAAACGAGCGTAGAGAAGGATGATATCTATTCAATTCCCATTGATGCATTCTTTAAATCTGCCTTCTCCGTGGATTGTGTCATTTTTGGCTATCATGAAAAAGAACTGAAAGTATTGTTGATTCAACGTGGCACTGACCCCTTTGAAGACTATTGGGCATTGCCAGGTGATTTGGTATATCCATACGAAGACTTGGATGCAGCTGCGGCTCGCGTGCTCAATGATTTGACAACTTTGCATGAAATCCCAATGCGTCAAGTTCATGCCTTTGGTAAAGTCGATCGCCATCCACTGGGTCGTGTTATTACAGTGGCTTATTTGGCCTTGGTAGAAGTGCAAGACATCGCGCCATTGGCATCCAATTGGGCCAAGGATGCCAAGTGGCACAGCATTAAGCGTATCCCCAAATTGGCTTTTGACCACAAACAAATTTTGCAGGATTGCCACAAAGCGTTGAAGGAAATCATCGTCTCAGAACCCATTTGGACAACTGTACTTCCCAAGAAATTTACCCTAACACAATTTCAAGAGATGTTTGAAACCATCCTTCAGCGTGAATTTGACAAAGGCAATTTTAGAAAGAAGATCAACGGTGTTAAATTCCTCAAGCAATTGGATGAAGCGCAAACCAATGTGCGTCACCGTCCATCCGCCTTGTACAAATTTGATCCCAAGGTTTTTAAAACCTACAAAGAGAAGGGCTTTGTGTTTGAGTTTTGAAACATAACAAATAAAAAAAGGGAGTGATTTTCACTCCCTTTTTTATTGAATAGGAAAATTATTTTCTCACCATCCACTGAGCTGTAACATGTGTCTGAGCTCCGCGTAAAACAACTGTGTAAATGCCCTCTGATAAATTATCTGCGTTTAAGGTGTATTGATTTTGACCTTGAGCAATGACATCATTCAATACCAATTGGCCTTGCGCATTGAAAACCTGAATGTTTTGGTTGATTCCGTTCCAACGGATGATGGACTGCGCTGATGAAGGGTTAGGCATAAGGCTAATCACATTGTTATTCAATTCTTGAACAGATGTAACGCAAGCTTCACAACTTCCCCAACAAACTGCATTTAATACAACATTGTCCGTTACATCAATCAAACGATTGGTGAATCCGTTTTCAGTAAATGTACAAGTTGCATCTGGTGTAAACTCTTCCTGACCAGACCAATTGTCATAAGAAAATTTGTACTGGTGACTACCAACCGCCAATGGGATGGTAATGCTCCATACATTATCACCATCAGGATCACTTAATGCAGCGCAATTGCCACACCAGTTGTTGAATCCACCATTGATTTCAGGTGTAGTGAACGCAAACCCAACTTGCGACATATCTACATTGAAAGTTACGTTGTAGGGTCCTGAGCTTTGTCCACAAGCTTCACAGCTGCCCCAACATACAGTATCAATGGTCACATCTGCATTGGCGCTGATGATTCGATTGGTGAAAGTCCCATCTGTGAAAGTACAGCTAGAACCTGCAACCAAAGCTTCTTGACCAGTCCAATTGTCATAGGAGTATTTGTATTGATAATCTCCTGCTGGTAAGGTTATGGTAGTAGTCCAAATATTATCTCCATCATCGTCCGACATTGGATTGCAACTACCGCACCATCCATTGAAGGTTCCGTTTACCTCTGGTGTTATGAAACCAGTTTGACCATTCATATCCAATTGAAAGGTAATATCTACAATGTTGGGCGCACTGCCGCAGTCTGTGCATGCTCCCCAACAAACAATTGGCAAATTGGCGTCTGCTGAAACAACTACAGTTCTGTTGGTAAATCCAAAATTGGTCACTGTGCAAGGAGATCCAGCAAGCAAGGTCTCTTGGGTCCCATTTTACAACACGTATAATTCTAATCATATGTGTCGGTTTATATTCTTTTGGTGCGGCCTCGTCTAATAAAAATTGAAAGACTTTTTGTTCGTCTTGTCACCACGACATCTTCAAACTCGCC
>JBEISW010000175.1:0-4988 GCA_040375215.1 Crocinitomicaceae bacterium
CCTTTAGTCACGCGCATTATTTCTTGGCTCGTTTAGCCTTGGGTAGAAAATTATCATCGGTGATAACACTTTTACCCGTTCTATCCTCCAATGCTTTCCGGGCATTCTTCGCGATGGTTCCTCCTTTTTTTCCTGCGTCTGCATTTTCATCCAACCCTTTGGCCAATTCTGATTCTGCAATTTGGCGTGTAGAAAGTTCGGCAAGGGCTGTAAAGAGCAATTCCGCCTCACTCATGTGGTCACGCAAATTTTGCGACTTTAACCCCTTCAACTCCTTGTGTTTTTTAACACTGATATCCGTCCATTCTTGATGAATGATATTGGTCAAAAAAGCAAATTCATCTTTTTCGGTAACGCCATTTTCTTTCCAATAATCCGTTAATTTATTGCGGGTTTCTTGCCCCGTCATTCGCTGTTGAATCCACTTCTCGCTTCGACCCTTGTTTTTCCAATTTTCACGGGCTCTGTCCATGCTTAAACTGGGATCTTGGATTTCTTGTAAACGCTCGTATCCCACCTTTGCCAACCATTGCTTAAAGGGCTCTGCTTTTTGAGAGGGAATGGATTGAATCAGTCTGAAAATCTGTTCTACATTTCCAACATCTGTCAATCGCATTTTGCCATCATCAGCCACCAATTTCAACTGGTTACAATTTGTAACCGTTTCATTTCCTTCGCTGATCAGCCTGCCTTTCAGCACCTTCCAATAATTTCGGGCGCGTGCCGTGCTGGGTTGATCGGTCAGAACCCCAACGATATCCACGATACTAAAAAACCACAATTCTTTTTCAGAATCAAAATGACTCCTTACTCTTTTGTCTTGAAACAATTGGATACTATTCATTATAAGAATGATTAACGGTTTTGGAAAATGCGTGAAATACGTGCGGGGAATAAAATTACGGTTTTACTTCTTTTCCTAGGCGATTGTTGAAGAAAAAATAGGCTGGTGGATAACCGAGCCTCATGAGCGACAGCTTACGATTTCGCTTTTCAATTGATAAAGAAAGATTGGGATAGTTTGAGGTTCCAATCTGGCACCTCAAAATCCGGATCCGGTGGACGGAGATATTATCCATTTGTTTTCACGGAACAAGGCGTTGCTATGCTATCAGCTGTTCTAAGTACAGAAATCGCTTTAAAAGTGAGCATTGCCATCATCCGGGCTTTCGTCGATTTTAAAAAACAAAATTTTCAGCTTATTCAGATTACGGACCGGGTGGATACAATCGAAAGAAATCAATTGCAAGCCAACCAAAGAATAGATAAGTTGATGAATATTTTCGAAACCCAAACTCTCCCAAAACAAGGCATCTTCTTTAACAATCAAATTTTTGACGCCTATGCCTTCAAAAGGAACGCATTTCCATAAGGACGCAATTCCGTAGGGGCGTATTGCAATACGCCCCTACAACGCAATTGAATTTGAAAAAACACAATGCGCGATATTCACTATTGACATTCGCATCCTCAAAAACACGCATGATCGTTTCCTCATCATTGACAACAAGCAATTGTATCACATTGGCGCTTCACTCAAGGATTTGGGAATACGTTGGTTTGCGTTTTCGCGTCCCGATAACCTTAGGGAGGATGGATTTTTGGAATAGGTGCATGAACGGTTGAATACCTTGCCTTTGGGAAAGAATAAATAGTCCCAAATTTAATTACACCGAATCCAGGGTAATTATTTAAGATGAAGGAACAAATCGATTTATACTATCAGCTTTACGGTCTTGCACTTCAATATTCTATTAAGATGCCGCTCCTACGGAGCTGGATGCTTCTCAAATATACTTTGCTATTATCATGTCGCTCCTACGGAGCTGAAAAACGAACAAACTAAACGATTCATTACTACGCTTTCCACTTCTCACTTTCCGATTCCCGCAATTGCTTATATGCACCTTATATGTTTCTTGGAAAACACAAAATACCTTACCTCCTTTGCAAAAAAATGTAGAACCTATCTATTGAGCGTGATGCATTTTACAGAGAAAATAAAACCAAAATAAATCAACTTATCCATTTAATAAGTTTCGCTTTAACGAAACTTTTTATTACCTTTACCATGACCAATTTCAGCAAAAAGACAAACTTTTTGAAGTAATTTTTCTTGAAGATGGTCAAACTATTTAAGCCATGAAAACATACACCTTAGATGAGGTACAAGACCAATTGATTGGCAAAAAGGGAACCCCCGAAAGAAATCAATTTGAATATGACCTTCAAATGGACTTGATTGGTAGGGTTATCAAGCACACAAGGCAAGAAAGAAACTTGACACAAGAAGAATTGGGAAAACTCATTGGCGTTCAAAAAGCCCAAATCTCAAGACTGGAAAACAACGCCAGCAATGTTACCATGGATACACTGCTTCGGGTTTTCAAGGCTTTAAAGGCCAAGGTCAAACTATCCATCGAACTTCCCAACATAGAAATCAAAGTAGGTCAATGATGCGGAACAAAGCACATTGTTCTCACCCCCTTCATAGCTAATCGTTTCACGCTGGTTGCTTCATTCCTTCACAGCGAATCGCTTCGCTCTCGCTACTTCATCTCCTCATCTCTTCATAGCGAATCGCTTCGCTCTCGCTACTTCAGCTCCCATCCCCGTGAAACACCCCTCCCCCCCACTTTGTAACCCACATCGTTTTCAACAAAGAGTCACTCGCTAAACCTTGTTTTTCAGCTTTTTACAACGTTATCAACAATTGCGATTTGTATTTCGTGTGTATAACTTGAACGTGGAACAGGGTGCGTTTCCGAAGAAAAAAAACGAAATTCGCAAGAACGTGAAACACACGTGGAACAATTTAAAAGCGAGAAAGAATGGGTAAAATCATTACCGTAGCCAACCAAAAGGGCGGCGTTGGAAAAACCACTTCAGCCATCAACCTGGCCGCCTGCTTTGGCGTATTGGAGTACAAAACCCTATTGGTGGACGCTGATCCACAGGCCAACGCCACATCAGGCGTCGGTATTGATCCCAAGGATGTCAAGACCAGCATCTATGAGTGCTTGGTCAATGATGTGCACCCCAGAGAAATCATCATCCCTACCGAAAATCCAAACCTGGATTTGATTCCTGCCCACATCGACCTTGTCGGCGCGGAGATTGAATTGATCAGCTTGGAAAAAAGAGAATACCAAATGCGCGCCGCATTGGAAAAGGTGAAAGACGATTATGATTTCATCATCATCGACTGCTCCCCTTCTCTTGGCCTTGTGACAGTGAACGCCTTGTCTGCTTCAGATAGCGTCATCATTCCTGTGCAGTGCGAGTACTTTGCATTGGAAGGTTTGGGCAAACTTTTGAATACCATCAAAATTGTCCAGCAAAAGCTCAACCCTGAGTTGTCCATTGAAGGCATTTTGTTGACAATGTACGATACCCGCTTGCGCTTGAGCAACCAGGTTTTGGAAGAAGTGAAGGTGCATTTCCAAGAATTGGTATTTGACACGGTGATTCACCGCAATACTACCTTGGGTGAGGCGCCTAGCTTTGGTCAAACCATTATCATGCACGATGCAAGCTGCAAGGGTTCTATTAATTATTTGAACTTGGCCAGAGAGATTCTACAAAAGAACGACATGACCAAAATGAAGGGAGAGGATAAATACATCGACGTAGACAATGGCTAAGAAACAAGCATTAGGACGCGGATTGAGCGCATTGCTCGAGAACGCAGGTAATATCGTTAAAGATAAAAACGAAACCAAAGCTGCAGTGGCGGTTCAACCCGAACCCGCTGTAGAATTAAAAGACAACGAGACCATCGGCCACATTGCCGGTGACATCTCCCTCATTTCAGTAGCATGGATTGAAGCCAATCCTTTTCAACCCCGTCAAGAATTCTCTCCAGACGCCCTGATTGACTTGGCGCAGAGCATTCGCGAATTGGGTTTGATTCAACCCATCACGGTTAGAAAAATATCAGCCAAGAAATACCAGATCATCAGTGGTGAACGCCGCTTCCGTGCCTCTCAAATGGCAGGATTGGAAGAAGTCCCCGTTTATGTGCGTGCTGCGGACGACCAAGGCATGTTGGAAATGGCATTGGTGGAAAACATCCAACGTGAAAACCTCAACGCCATCGAGGTGGCCATCTCTTTCAAACGTTTGATGGAAGAATGCAGCCTAACCACTGAGGCGTTGGCGGAGCGTGTGGGTAAGGACAGAACAACAGTGACCAACTATGTTCGTCTTCTAAAATTGCCACCAGACATTCAAATGGGCATCATTGAAAAGCGCATCTCCATGGGACATGCGCGTGCTTTGATCAATATCCCTGAGTCCAAACAATTGAACATCTACAAAACCATCATTGAGAAAGACCTCAGTGTGCGCAAGGTAGAGGAATTGGCCAAAGAAGACGATGTGCCCAAATTGTTCCGTCCTGCCAAAGTCATTTTGCCCGTAGAGTTTCAAAAGATGCAAGCTGAATTGCGCTTGAAATATGGAAAGAGAGCCAAAGTGCAACGCGCAGACAGCGGCATTGGTAAATTGGAGATTCCGTTCAACAATGATGATGATTTGCAACGCATCATCGATCTATTGGGATTGTGAGACTTGCGCTCTTCATAGCTTGCCTACTACCATTTTGTCTTTTGGGACAACGTGAAATTGACACCACTACTTCAGCTCCGAGCGCAAAAAGAACTTTCCACGACAAATGGAATGAGCAACCTTCGCCATTGAAGGCCACTGTTTTTTCAGCGGTGCTGCCAGGTGCTGGGCAGGTCTACAACAAAAAGTATTGGAAGGCTCCCATTGTTTGGGCAGCGGTTGGAACATGCGTTTACTTTATAGGACGAAACGGCAAGGAGTATCAGTATTACAAGTCGGAATACATCAAGGCTGCGGATACCGATCCGCTAACGATGAGTGAATTCACATCGGACCAAATCAAGCCGGTCATGGATACCTACCGACAATGGTTGGACTTGAGCTACTTCAGTTTGTTGGGCGTCTATGCCTTGCAAATC
>JBEISW010000188.1:0-4634 GCA_040375215.1 Crocinitomicaceae bacterium
CTACACCTGTTCTGTTTTCACAGGGCGAATATCAATTCGCCCCTACATGGTATCCCCTTTGCGTGCCCTGCGCCATCTTGGCGTGCTTGGCGTTTTTGTATTTTTAATAACGCAAAGGACGCCAGGCTCTCGCAAAGGACGCTATTCAGCTTTCCGCTTTCCTCTTTTCATGTCCCAATGTACTCTGGGTGAATATTAATTCGCCCTTACACCGTGCCCTCTTTGCGTGCCCTGCGCCATCTTGGCGTGCTTGGCGTTTTTGTATTTGAAATTAACGCTATGGACGCAAAGTTCTCGCAATGGACGCTATTCAGCTTCCCGCTTTTCATGCCCCAATATACTCTGGGCGAATATCCATGCCCCTACCCTACGACAAAACGCTTCACATCGGCTTCTGTGATGCGGTCCGAACTGAGAATGACCAAGCGTTCCACTACGTTGCGCAACTCCCGGATGTTTCCTGTCCATGGTTGCTTCTGCAACAACTTCACTGCTGCCGGATCTATCTTCTTCAATGGCCTGCCGTAATCTTCACAGACCTTCTCCAAAAAATATTCTGTCAACATCGGTATATCACCTGAGCGTTCTGTCAATGACGGGACTTTTAAGACAATCACACTCAACCGGTGGTACAAGTCCTCTCGGAACCTGCCCTCTGCTATTTCCTTTTTCAAATCTTTGTTGGTGGCTGCTACCACACGCACATTGACCTTGATGTCCTTCTCTCCTCCAACGCGTTGTATTTTATGCTCCTGCAAGGCGCGCAGCACCTTGGCCTGAGCTGTCAAAGCCATGTCTCCTATTTCATCCAAAAAGATGGTGCCTCCTTCTGCCAATTCAAACTTTCCAGGTTTGGTCTTGATGGCGCTGGTAAAGGCGCCTTTCTCATGCCCAAACAACTCACTCTCGATCAACTCACCCGGTATGGCCGCGCAATTGACCTCAATAAAAGGTCCGGTTTGGCGTGCACTTTTTTCGTGCAGCTGCCGCGCGACCAACTCCTTTCCTGCTCCATTGGGGCCTAAAATCATCACCCGTGCATCGGTTGGCGCAACGGTATCTATCATGCCCAATATTTCTTGTATCGCAGGACTTTCTCCCACTATGTGCGTTCCCGAAATTCTCGCTACTTTTTTCTTCAACACCTTGGTCTCGCGCTCCATCTGCCCACTCTGCGTGGCATTGCGCACGGTGACCAAGACCCGATTCAAATCCAAAGGCTTTTGGATAAAATCAAAAGCGCCCTTCTTGATGGACTCAACGGCTGTATCAATGGTACCATGTCCTGTGATCATCACCACCGGCATTTCATGACCTTGATCCTTGATCTGTTGTAGAAATTCCAAACCGTCCACCTTGGGCATTTTGATATCGGTGATAACCAAATCAAAAGTCTCCTGACTCAGCGCCTTTAAACCGGCAACTGCATCAGGAGACTCTATTACGGTGTGGCTTTCGTACTCTAAGATTTCTTTCAAAGCCATTCTGATGCTGGCTTCGTCATCTACCAAAAGTATTTTGGCCATATTGTCTTATATTACATTTCAAACGTTTCCATAAACTTGGTGGTGAAAACACCCGCTCTAAACTGCGGATCTTTCATCAACTTTTGATGGAATGGAATGGTGGTTTTGATTCCTTCAATGATGTACTCATCCAAGGCGCGTTGCATCTTGGTGATGGCCTCCTCACGGGTTTGTGCCACAGTGATCAACTTGGAAATCATACTGTCATAATTGGGGGGAATCACATACCCAGCATAAGCATGGGTATCCAAACGCACACCGTGTCCTCCGGGGCTGTGGTAGGCTGTGATTTTACCAGGACAAGGTGCAAAATTCTTGTATGGATCCTCGGCGTTGATGCGGCATTGGATACTGTGCATCTTAGGATAGTAGTTGCGTCCCGAAATCGGATCACCAGCTGCCAACTTGATTTGCTCCTTGACCAAATCATAGTTGATGACTTCCTCTGTGATGGTATGTTCCACCTGGATACGCGTATTCATCTCCATGAAATAGAAATCGCGGTTTTTATCTACCAAAAACTCCACTGTTCCTACACCCTCATATTGTACAGCTTCAGCGGCTTTGATGGCCGCTTGGCCCATCTTCTCACGCAACTCGTCTGTCATGAAAGGAGACGGAGTTTCTTCCACCAACTTTTGGTGACGGCGCTGAATGGAGCAATCGCGTTCAGACAAGTGACACGCTTTTCCGTATTGGTCACCTGCAATTTGAATTTCAATGTGACGCGGTTCTTCCACAAATTTCTCCATGTAGATACCGTCATTGCCAAAGGCAGCACCGGCCTCGCGGCGCACTGCTTCCCATGAATCTTCCAAATCTTCTTCTTTGTAAACCACACGCATGCCTTTTCCACCGCCACCTGCGGTAGCCTTAAGCATGATGGGATACTTGATTTCTTTGGCAACTTTATGAGCTTCTTCCAATGACTCTAAAATACCTTCAGAACCAGGGATACAAGGTACACCTGCGTTCTTCATGGTTTGCTTGGCAGAAGACTTATCGCCCATGGCGTCAATCATCTCAGGCGAAGCACCAATGAACTTGATTCCATTCTCTTTGCACACCTTTGAAAAAGTTGCATTTTCTGACAAAAACCCATAACCGGGATGAATGGCATCGGCATTGGTTATTTCCGCCGCAGCGATGATATTGGGAATCTTTAAATAAGAATCTTTGGAAGCGGGAGGGCCGATACAAACCGCCTCATCCGCAAAGCGAACGTGCAAGCTGTCTCTATCTGCCGTAGAATATACCGCCACCGTGGAGATGCCCATTTCTTTGCAGGTTCTAATAACCCGCAAGGCAATCTCACCGCGATTGGCAATCAATATTTTCTTGAACATGTTTTATAGATTAAGCAGGTTCAACCAAGAACAAAGGTTGATCGTACTCGATTGGAGTAGAATCATTGACCAATACTTTCACGATGGTACCTGAAATTTCAGATTCAATTTCATTGAACAATTTCATGGCCTCAATGATGCATACTTTATCACCTACTTTGATGGTTTCACCCACCTCGATAAATGGAGGTTTGTCTGGACCAGCTGAGCGATAGAAAGTACCGATCATGGGGCTTTTGATCTCTATCAAATTGGAATCATTGGCTGGCGCTGCAACAGGCGCAGGAGCCGCCACTGGCGCAGCAGCAACAGGCGCGGGCGCAGCAACTTGCATCGCAACAGGAGCCATGGAAGGCATAGCCATTGGCGCTCCTATCACAGGCGTTTTGATGGTGATTTTAAAATCTTTTTGTTCGATCTCTACCTCACTCACTCCACTCTTGGATACGAACTTGATTAAGTCTTGAATTTCTTTGATATTCATTTTCATTTGATTTTATCGGTTCAAATATACTTTAAGATTGGGAATCATAGGACCATTTCACCCAAACGGCACCCCAAGTGAAGCCACCACCAAAGGCAGCCAAAATGAGGTTGTCACCTTTTTTCAATTTCTTCTCCCACTCCCACAAGCACAATGGGATAGTGCCTGAAGTGGTATTGCCATAGCGTTCAATATTGACCATGACTTTGTCTGGACCGACACCCATGCGGCGTGCAGTGGCATCAATGATGCGAAGATTGGCTTGATGCGGAACCAAATAGGCTACGTCATCGGCTGATAAACCGTTCTTCTCCATAATCTCCGCACTGACATCTGCCATGCTCACAACGGCCGCTTTGAAAACGGGTTGACCATCTTGGAAGACAAAGTGTTCTCGTGCGTCGACAGAGGCATGACTGGCGGGTTTAACAGACCCTCCGGCCTTTTGGTGCAAGTAGTGACGGCCATTGCCGTCTGACTTCAATATAAAATCTTTAATACCCGTTTCATCGACAGAAGGCTCTAACAAAACCGCTCCACTGCCGTCACCAAACAACACACAAGTGGTGCGGTCTGTGTAATCCACAATGGATGACATTTTATCAGCACCCACGACAACAACACGTTTGTACCTTCCTGTTTCAATGAACTGAGAAGCGGTGGACAAGGCGTAAATAAATCCTGAGCAGGCTGCATTGACATCAAAAGCCCAACAGTTTTTGGCACCAATCTTATCACAGATAATATTGGCAGTAGCCGGGAATTGATGATCTGGGGTTACCGTAGCGCAAATCAACAAATCGATATCGCTAGGTTGTAAATTCTTTTTGGCCAAAAGTCCTTTAACGGCTTCCACGCCCATGTCGCTGGTTCCAAGACCTTCACCCTTTAAAATGTGTCTTTCAGAAATTCCAGTTCTGGATTTGATCCACTCATCGTTGGTATCCACCAATTTTTCTAAATCCGCGTTGGTCAGTAGATCTGGTGGGACATACCCTTGAATACCTGTAATGGCTGCAGTTATTTTCATTCCGTTAAATTAGCGTTAACAAAGATGAGCGAAGGTAAACACAAAAGCCCTGCGGATAGGGCTTAATGTTTAATTTTATTCACATGCAATGATGGAAGAAACGATGATTATTTCATCATAAATAATGAAGAAACACCAAGAAGGCGTATACAACTCCGGGAAGCACTCCCAAAATCCAAAGCAATAGTGCAATCAAAATCTTCTCAATGTTTCCAGGGGACATCAGTGCTACCGCGATTGGAGGAATA
>JBEISW010000213.1:0-4206 GCA_040375215.1 Crocinitomicaceae bacterium
AGCATGGATTTTGAGGATTTGCTGCTTGGTATTCACCAAGCCTTATCTATCTTGGAGGCATATAGGGAGTTGATAGAAAGATACACCAATCAATGGGGAGAAGATTGGAAAGGGGTTGAAGTAAATTCAAGAGAGGTATTTCCTTCAGGACTCTTTTTACAATCATTAAAAGAAGGTAAGACCATAAATGATTGGAAGGAGACTTTGTTAAAAGAAAGAAAGCGTATTACTATTGTGTTTTAAGAAAATAAATCAAATGAATAGAATCATTGAATGTATACCCAACATTTCGGAGGGAAGAGATCGAGCAAAAATTGATACCATCGTTGCAGAGGTTGAAAAAGTTAAAGGTGTCATGTTATTGGATGTTGATCCTGGAGCATCAACAAATAGGACAGTTATCACTTTTGCGGGTGAGCCAGGTGCTGTGCAAGAAGCTGCGTTCTTGTTGATTAAGAAGGCATCGGAACTTATCGATATGACAACGCACAAAGGAGAGCATCCGCGTCAGGGTGCTACGGATGTTTGTCCATTTGTTCCTATAGCAGGAGTAAGCATGGAAGAGTGTGTTGAAATAGCCAGAGCACTTGGGAAAAGAGTAGGAGAAGAATTGGGTATTGCAGGATATTATTATGAGGCAGCGGCATTGATACCTGAAAGAAGAAATTTGGCAGTTTGCAGAAAAGGGGAGTATGAGGCTTTGGAAAAAATTACCACTTTGGAAGGCAAACCTGATTTTGGACCATCGGAGGTTACTGAAACTATAAGGAAGGCAGGGTTGACCACTATTGGAGCAAGAAATTTCTTGGTGGCATACAATGTAAATTTGAATACAACCTCTACACGCAGGGCCAATGCCATTGCGTTTGATATCAGAGAGGCGGGGCGTACGCTTAGAGAAGGAGATCCGATTTCTGGAAAGCCAGTAGTTGATGAAAAGGGAGAGCCCGTCCGCATACCTGGTACATTGAAGAGTGTTAAAGGCATTGGTTGGTACATTGATGAATATGGTATCGCACAACTTTCGCTGAATCTTACAGATATTTCCATTACGCCAGTTCATGTTGCATTTGAAGAAGCATGCAATAAGGCGGCGGAGAGAGGGATAAGGGTAACTGGTTCTGAATTGGTGGGATTAATACCCTTGCAATCCATGTTGGATGCAGCAGATTATTTTTTGGTCAAACAAGAACGCTCACTGGGGATATCGGATGAAGAGAAAATAAAAATAGCCATCAAGTCACTAGGCTTGGATGATTTAGCTCCATTCAATCCGAGAGAAAAGATTATTGAATATGTATTGGAGGCAAAAATGGGATCTAGAAACCGTTTGATTTCCATGAGCGCTAGCCAATTGGCCAATGAAACATCCAGTGAGAGCCCTGCGCCAGGTGGTGGTTCTGTCAGCGCATATGTCGGAGCGCTTGGCGCCTCTTTGGGGGTGATGGTTGCCAATTTGAGCAGTCATAAACGCGGCTGGGATAAGAGATGGAAGGAGTTCTCTGATGTCGCTCAAAGTGGTATGGAAATACAAAAAGAATTGCTCAGATTAGTAGATGAAGATACCCATGCTTTTAATCAGATTATGGAAGCTTTTGGCTTGCCAAAAGGTACGGATGATGAGAAAAAGTCGCGGGCGGAAGCCATTGAGTCGGCTTCTAAGTATGCAATGGAGATTCCATTAAGAACTGCTGAGGTGGCTTTTAAAGCAATGGATATTTGTTGGCAAATGGTCAATGAGGGAAATCAGAATTCTATTACAGATGCTGGCGTAGGTGCATTGTGTATAAGAGCTGCCGTTTTAGGTGCGGTGATGAATGTCAAAATCAATGCAGGTGGAATAAAGGATAAAGCATTTACCTCATCGTTAATTGAAAGAGCCAACAAGTTGCAAGAATTGGTCAATGAAATGGAACACAAGATTAGATTAAAAGTTGAACTTGAATTCTGATTAGCAGCAGGAAAAGGGGTTGTTTTGTTAAAATGTCACATTTTTTATTATTTATTTTTATAGAATTTTTCCGAGAAGAGTAATGTGGGCCTTCTTGGACCCCTTGTTTTTGCTGAGTTTTTTTCAAGTTGTTTCAAGTATTTCGTTTTTTTTAATAAAAAAAAAGGATTTGTTGACTTTCAATACAATGGACTTTCGGCTTAAATTTTTATAGTTTAGTAGCATGGAAGATTTACACATAGGTACAGAAATTAGAAAGCGTGCCAAGAAGAAAGGTATGCGGACTGAGACGATGGCGAAATTGTTGAACGTTTCAACCCCCAATGTCTATAAAATTTTTGAAAGGAAAAGCATGGACACGGATCTTTTGGCTCGTGTATGTGAAGTACTTGATTTCAACTTTTTCACATTTTACGCCAAGAGGTTTAGAACTGAAATGGAATCAGATGCATTGGATTTGTGCAGAATGGAGAATTCCATGCTGCGTGATGTTTTGAAGGAGAAGGATGAACTTTACCAGATTTTAAAAGTGGGAAAGTCACCAGCCTCAACATCTAAAGAAGTGCCAACGAAGGTTGCTCCGGCTAAGGCCGCTCCAGCCAAGAAGGGTGCTCCTTCCAAAGCAGGTAAGAAGCGTTAATTTAGTTTCGTTTATTTTGGAAGAAGGATTGCAACATCTTTTTGCATTCTTCTTCCATTATTCCTCCTAAAACCACAGTTTTGGGGTGGATAATTTCTTGTCCGTTGCCCTGATGTTTTTCGAATTGGGTGTATCCCCTCTTTGAGTCGTAGGCTCCAAAAACAATTCTTCCCAAACGTGTTAGATATGCGCCCCCTGCGCACATGACACAAGGTTCTAGGGTTACGTACAAGGTACATTTCTCAAGTGATTTTCCGCCAAGGTATTCAGAAGCAGCCGTGAAAGCTTGCATCTCTGCGTGTGCAGTAAAGTCCTTCAGTCTTTCTACTAAATTGTGACCTCGAGCAATGATTCTGTCCTCACAAACGATGACACATCCAATCGGAACTTCATCTTTTTTCAGTGCTTCATTCGCCTCAGCAATGGCCAATTTCATGTAGTGCAGATCTTTCTCCATTTCATTTCACTTTACGGTCATGTTCTATGCTTTTGTGATAACCTTCATTTAGTTTCAAAGGAGTGTTGAATTTTTCTGGACTGCTTGCGATAAGTTCCAGAATTTCGTTCATTCCAGAGGTCAATGGATTTGTCATTTTTGAAAACAACCAAGCAACCTGAGTAAAGTCTTCTGGGGTATCTACGGAAAGCTTATAATGGTAATCTTTTCTGAATTGTTGCCAGTTTTTTTTTAGTGTGACGTTTTTCTTGATGAATGGAGTGACATGTTCCCTTTCACTTAACCATTCAGCATTTTCATAGGCATCCTTTAAATCTTTGTTGTAAAAAAGTTCAACACAAAATCCATCTTCAACAAAATGCGGAGGTTCATTTCCATTGGAGAAGTAGTCTACTTTTCTTTCTTGAAATTGTTGAATTGCAAAGTCGATAATTTCACCGGATATTAAAGGAGAGTCACCGCAAATACGCATCACCAAAGTGTTGGGTATAGTTTGTGCCGCTAAATAAAATCTGCTTAATACATCCCATTCGCTGCCTCTGAAGCATACTACCCCTAATGATTGGCATTCAGATTCTATGGGATTATCTTGAGCGTTGTCAGAAGTAGCTACAACAATGCTTTGGGTGGAGTGGTTTTGTTTGACACGCTCAATGAGCCAATAAAGCAGGGATTTTCCTTGATGCAAAGGCATGAGCATCTTCCCCGGTAAACGGGATGAGCCCATCCGTGCTTGTATGACAATGGTGACACCTGGATTCATTTTACAGCAATCAATTTTTCCTCAATCAATCTTTGCAAGATGGAAAGATAATCACCAATACTTTCATTTCTTTTTTCTACGATGGATATCATATCGTGCTCACCATCCGCCCATGAAATGAGGTGAAACATTCTGTCGATGTCTTGGCGTCTTTTGTCATTGGGTTCAATTGATGAAGGTAGCAAATTTCTTTTTCCCATGCGTGGCTCACCATATGGAACCTGACAAACTGGAGTGATGTTTTGCTCCATGGTCTGTATGCATTGCAGGTAAGTTTGAATGGTATTTTTCATCGCCTCGAAGGATACAAAGGATTTATTGTCCAATGATGTGTGGTATTCCTTGTACTTGTGATACATGGATCTGGTGATGGATCCAACAGGTAAGTTGAAACC
>JBEISW010000199.1:0-4414 GCA_040375215.1 Crocinitomicaceae bacterium
CTTGAGCTGCTGCTTCTTCATAACCCGTGGTGCCATTAATTTGTCCTGCGAAAAACAAATTTTCGATGGCCTTGGTTTCTAGGGTTGCTTGTAATTGGGTAGGTTGAAAGAAATCATATTCAATTGCATATCCTGGTCTAAATATTTTGGCATTTTCGAAACCGGGTATTTGTTGCATTGCTCTAATTTGAATTTCATCCGCCAACGAAGTGCTAAATCCGTTTACATAAATTTCAATTGTGTTCCAACCTTCTGGTTCAACGAATATTTGATGTCTCTCCCTCTCGGCGAATCGATTAATTTTATCTTCAATGCTCGGGCAGTATCTTGGTCCCAATCCTTGAATGCTTCCATTATACATCGGACTATCTTCAAATCCTTCTCTGAGAATATTGTGTACTCTGTCGTTGGTATATGTGATATGACAACTGCGTTGGTTTTTAAGTGACAGTGTTTCAGTAGAATAGGAAAATTTGGAAGGATTCTCATCTCCAGCTTGTTCTTCCATTTTTGAATAATCGAGTGATCTTCCATCTACGCGGGGAGGAGTTCCTGTTTTCATTCTTCCAGAAATCAATCCCAAAGATTCTAGTTGAGCGGTGATTCCGGTGGCACTTTTTTCTGCCATTCTACCTCCGCCGAATTGTTTTCTGCCGATATGAATGATCCCATTTAGGAATGTTCCCGCTGTGAGCACAACTGTTTTTGAGCTGAATTTAGCACCCATCCCGCAAAGAACACCAGTGACTTTATTGTTGTTGGTGGTGATTTCTACAACTGAATCTTGGAAAAAATCGACGTTGAGATTTGCTTCTAAAGCCAATCTCCATTCTTCTGAGAATCGCATTCGATCACTTTGTGCTCTGGGACTCCACATGGCAATGCCTTTGCTTCTATTGAGCATGCGAAATTGAATCATTGTCTTGTCGGTTATGATTCCCGACATACCACCCAACGCATCAATCTCACGGATGATTTGTCCTTTAGCCACGCCACCCATGGCTGGATTACAGCTCATTTTGGCGATTGTTTCCATGTTCATGGTGATTAGGAGCACTTTACTTCCCATTTTTGCAGCGGCATTTGCGGCTTCGCAACCGGCATGTCCTGCTCCAACTACTATGACGTCGTATGTTTGATTCATGTTATTGTTTCACGTGAAACGTTTGTGTTTTTACAAAGATAATAAGGGGGTAGAGGCCACGGAAATTTTAAAAATGCACACTTGTTTATTGTGGTATTTCATGGTAAATTTTGATTGAAAGGTTTTCCGCGTCCCGCATTTTTTTGCTGTCGTTTTCGGTTTTATCTTTATATCCCATTAAATGGAGTACTCCATGAGAGAGGACTCTGATGAGTTCGTCTTCTTTTGTGCAGTTAAATTTGATTGCATTATCGGCTATACGGTCTATGGATATGTAAATTTCACCATCGATACACGCTTCTGTGTCTGATAAATCAAAGGTGATAATGTCCGTATAATCGTCGTGTTGTAAATGTGATTGATTGATTTCGAGCAATTCATCATCAGTCATGAAGATATAGCAGATGTTTTGGACAATATATCCGTGATCATTTGCTATGGTTTCAATCATTTGGCGAATTGCTTTGCGCTCTTTGCCGCTGATGAGTTTCGATTTTCCTAGGAATTGTATGCTGTTCGACATTAATTTATGATGGTTATTGTGCCCTGATAGATCTCTCGTTTGTTGCGAAACTCAGCTTCGATGATGTAAATGTAGATGCCAGTTAAGCAGATTTCATTGTTGTATGTGCCATCCCAACCCACGATTGCATCTCCTTTGAAGATCAATTGACCCCAACGATTGTAGATTTGCATGCTCGCTTGTCCTATGGATATTGCGGGATTGCTAATTTTGAAGATGGGATTAACGCCACTGGGATTGAATCCCGACGGTATAAGGGTGGTATCCTTTGCGGAAGTATCGAATCCAAGGTCGATATTGATTTCATTTGAATGGCTCCAAGCCTTGGTTGATGGGTTGGGATTTGGAATTCCTTCTACCCTGAATCTCTGCATTCCGTATCCTTGTCCTGCAATGAGGTATGATGTTGAGGGCGTATTTGCAATGGTGTTCCACGTGGAACCGTTCCATTTTTGGATGTTATATGAAACTGTTTTTCCTTCGTTGAGCCAGCCGTTGTATGGATTCCACAATAGATTTTTAGGAATGCCTTCCTGCAGTAATATGTTGTGATGAATGGCTGTGCTATCCGCTTTATTTCCGCAAGCATTGAACCTAATGAGTTTATAGTCAATGATTTGAGCGCTTGTATTGGCCAAATTATATAGGTAAATATCGCTGCCAATTCCTGGTTTGTAAGATTTTAGGAGCGACCATCCGCTGATCGGATTTCTGCTATACAAACAGGCGCTGTCGGAAGCCGACCAGGCGGTGTGAATTTGGATTTCGTTTGCGTTTTCGACAGTGACTTTGTCGATGCTGGTTTTAGTTACAGGTATTGGAAAGTCAGGGACATTGCTGATAATAATGTTTGATGTTGACGTTATTTTGCTTCCAACTTTTTTAGACCTGACAAAGAATGCGAAACTGGTATTTAAATAAGGCAACGTGTATGTATATGTGCTAGTAGCTCCAGATAATCGAATGCAATTGATTGTTTTATTTATATTGATATCAACGACATACAAATAATTTGAGTCGGTGTTCCAACCTACATACGGCGACCAATTGATGGTCACTTTTTTGATGCACTTGTAATTGTTGGGTACCGAAACATTGAGCAGAATGGGAGAGTGGTAGGTGCTGATGAGTCCTCCGTTTTTGCAACTGTCGAATGCCGCAATTGCCAACCTGTTGCCTGTATTTAACGGATTGAAAGTGGCTAAATTGAAGCTGTAAAAAATGACTTTTTGTTCGTCGATGAGAATATTGTTTCCTGTTGAAGGGTCAACCCTGAATAAACTGTAGCCCATAATGTCGGCATCGGGTGGGGTTGTCCAACCGCCAATAACCTTCTGACTGGCCATGTCAATTGACACACTATCGGGCTCAACATACGACGGTGGTACATCGTCGATGAAGATAGAATTCGATTTAAAACTGTCAATTCCGTTGCATGCAAAATGAGAAGAAATATAGATCTCCCATTTTTTCTTGTTAGAAAGCAATAAATTTATTGTATTGGTGTTAAGTGTGGTTGTTTGACCCAATAGTTGAAATGGATTGAGCACATCGTCGCGACCATAAATGCGGTAATATTTGAAGGAATTACAGGCGTCGGTTTCAGGTTTTAAATAGAGAGTAACCCAGCCTGTAGTTTTATCTAAACAAGCCCTCATCAAATAAACAGGTTTCGTTAAACCGAATAAAGAAAAACTCATTCCAATTGAGAATCCCATTGCAACAATATTTTTCTTTAACCCATTCATTTAGTTTACTTTACCTGCCATTGCTTTTATAAACGTATTTGGATCTAAATAATTTTGTGCAACGGCTAAGATTTGTTCAGGCGAGATATTCCAAATATGTTCTAGGGTTGTTTCGTAGAAGGTATCGGAATAGTTGCGCATGACTTTTTGCTGAACCTTTGCCGCTGCTGAAAAAGGTCCGTCGAAACCAGATCTAAATTGGCCGCTGTAGTATCTCTTTGCCTTTTCAAGTTCTTCTGATTCAATGAGATGTGTTCTCAATTGTTGCATGATTTCTACCACACAGTCTAGTGCCAATTGCGCATTTTCACTGTTCATTTCGCCACTGATAATCCAAGTTCTTCCGTCCATTGCTGGTCTAAAATAAGAACCAATTCCATAGGTAAGTCCTTTCTCCTCGCGGATTTCTTGCATCAAACGACTTCCAAAATATCCCCCCAAAACCATGTTGAGCAATGTAAATGTATGAAGTTCTTCTTCAGGTAAGTGGCCAATATGCTTGATGAGTTGTAAACTCACCTGGGAACTATTGGGCAATTCGTGTTTGATGACATCGGTGTATATGCGATTGCCGTCAATATTTGCCTCCCCAATGTTGAGTTCAAATTTTTCCTGAAAGTAACTGTTGTGAATTGATAGTAAATCTGTTGCCAAAGTTTCATCGCAATCTCCAGCAACCAAAAGCATGCTTTTTCCTGGATGAATGTGTTTCATGTGAAACGCTTTGACTGCATCTCTCGACAACTCATCGATGCTTTCTAAGGTTCCGTGTTTGCCTAGAAGATGCTCTTTTCCATAGTAATTTTCTGTTGCCAAACGGCCCGACCAGTATTGAGGGGTTTGCATTTTGCGTTCAATAGATGCGCGTTTGATGAGTTTGTAGTTTTCAAATTCTCGCTCTGGAAATTCACATGCTACAATGGTTTGGCAAACCCAAGAAAGCACTTCAACAGCACAATCTTTTGCGCAACGAATGGTTGCAGTAGCGCCATATAACTC
>JBEISW010000040.1:0-11556 GCA_040375215.1 Crocinitomicaceae bacterium
AATGTTGGCATTCCAGCTGCTCCCAATGTTCTTACACAAGTTGAGGCAGAGAAATCAGACACCGTAACGTTATCGTTGTGCTTAGATTGAATTCTTACATCGTAACGCTGACCAGTAGTCATTCCACTAACAGTGTTAAGTGCTAATGTTCTTGAACCACCAACGCCTCCATTAACCATGGTTGGTAAACCAATGGTTGGGTATTGAAGTGTGAATTCCCACTGATAGCGAGAAGTACCACAAACTGAGCGGTTGGTTGCAATTGAATTGTACACAGGATTCTTGTAAGCTGGGCACTGATCCGTAGAACGTACGGTCAAAGCCGCCTCAGAACTCAAAGTGAAGGATGCTGCATTTTGAGCCACCGCTGTAACTGTTACAGGATTTCCAAATGCATCAGCCAATGAATAGGTGACATCCACTGAAACATACTTCGTTTGTGTTTGGCCAGTGAAATTAGCACCAACAATTCTACCCAATTGACGGATTGTAGTATTCACATTTCCACCAATGGTGTATGACCACTCTGGGTTGCCTTGCATGGTTGCATTGGCCCAACGGTTTACAGTGTAGGCAATTGCTCCCGCACGGTACTTGGTTTTAAAGTTTTGACAAGTAGAAGTGTAGTTGTTGGTGTAGCTGGTGTATGGACCTATATCAGTTGTACTTGGATTCAAGTAACTAATGGTCAAAACACAAGCTCCAGGAGATGCATTGTTATTGTTTACACAGATTGCATATGTATTTCCAACTGTTAATCCATCAAAATACAAAACTTCATTTCCTGCATCCGTTGCACTTCCGGCATTTCCCACATGAACATCATCTTCTGCTACAAGTGGAATCAATTCAGATGTAGCACCAGAGACGAAATCATACAAAGCCAAATCGTTGTCATCCTGAGCTGAGGTAGAACCTTTCAAGGAGATTCGAATCGCATTCGCATTAGCACTGAAAGCATACCATGCATCGTTTCCTGTACCCGCAGATTGAACGGAATTTGAGGCAGAAGCCAAGTTCACGTTCACAGAAGTTTGAACGCCAGTACCATATTGACCAATTGAAACAACACTTGATGCCGCAGAATAATCATCAGCGCAAATGGCTACTATACCATCACAGTTTTCGTCTGTAGCATTTCCGCAAACTTCAGTAGCAGCAGTATTGATAGCCGCGCTATTGTCATTGCAGTCATTGTTATTTAGAGAATATCCAGAAGTAGGAACAGCGCACAATACTTGCGCATTGCCAGCACCTTGTCCATCGCCATCGGCATCAACATAGTAAGTCAAATTCAAGCAACATGCTGAGCAACTTCCATAAACATCATTCTTCACAGTACCTGTTGGACTTTGACGATTGGCATAATTAGCATAATCTGTTACAGGAGCACAAGTTGCACCATTCTGCATATCATCAACCAAATTCTCTTGAGAAACCCAGTTGTCCACCATATACTTGTACTCAACGTTTCCAGCGGGTAAGTTCACTACTACAGAATAGATACCGTCAGCATCGCCATCCAACAAATGATTGTAGGTATCAGCGCCGCACCATCCACACCATGGACCTGTAATATATACATTGGTGAAGTTTACACCTGCGCAAGCCATATCAACATTGAAGGTCGTAGCATACAAACAAGATCCATCTGAATAAGTAGCAATTGGGTTATAATTCACGGCAGCTGCATCGTTACAACCGGGGATACCTTGCTCACAAGCAACGCAGCGGCCATAAACATCATTGAAAGTTGAACCTACAACACCTTGACGATTTGCATAGTTGGCATAGTCTGTAACAGGAGCACAAGTACCACCATTTTGCATGTCATCAATCAAGTTTTCTTGAGAAGCAAAACCATCTACCATGTATTTGTATTCCACATTACCTGCTGCCAAATTAACAGTTACAGTGTAGATACCATCGGCATCAACATCTGACATGGTATTGTATGTTTCAGCAGCACACCATCCGCACCATGGACCAGTTACATGAACTGTTGAATAAGTTCCTGCGCATGTCATATCCACGTTGAAAGTTGTTGCAAACAAACAAGTTCCATCATCCGTTGTAGCAGCAGCGTTATAATTGGCGGCAGCACTGTTAGTACAACCAGGAACAGAAACAGGTCCGCAATCTGTGCAAGATCCGAAACAAACAACATCCAATGTAGCTGGAGCTGTAACAGTTAAAACACGATTGGTATAAGCACCATTGGTAACAGTACAAGATGAACCAGCAGTCAAGTTCTCTTGACCAGCCCATGCATCATAAGAATACTTATATTCATACGTTACACCTGATTGCAAAGACACTGTCACTTCCCAAATACCATCATTGTTGGCATCAGTCATTGGTGTACAGTTACCGCACCAGTTGTTGAAAGTACCATTCACCTCTGGGGTAGTGAATCCTGTTGTTTGAGACATATTCACTCTGAAAGTAACGTTGTAATTGGGAGCAACTTGAGAACAAGCTACACACGCTCCCCAACATACAGGGTCCAAAACTTGATCTGCGTTACCAACGGTGAAAGTTCTATTGGTAAATCCAAAATTGGTAACCGTGCATGAAGAACCTGCAATCAAGTTCTCTGAAATATTCCAGTTGTCAGCAGCAAATTTATATTCATATGATCCAGGAGCTAAAGCTATGGTCACTTCATAAATACCGTCACTATTGGCGTCTGTCATGGGATTGGCTGCAGGATTCCATCCATTGAATATTCCACCCAATTGTACTTGTGTGTAGGCAGCTGTAACCTGACTCATATCGACTTTAAAAGTAACGTTGTAAGTATTTCCTGGACAAGCTGAACATCTTCCGTAAACATCATTGGCAGTGGTTCCCACTACAATTTGTCTGTTGGCATAATTCGCACCATCTGTAACAGGAGCGCATGAACCATTACCAGCTTGAACATCATCAATTAAATTCTCTTGAGCAGCCCAGTTGTCAACCATGTATTTGTATTCCACGTTGCCCGCGGCCAAATTCAATACCACTGTGTAGATTCCATCATTATTGGCATCAGTCATTACATTGTACGTTTCAGCAGCGCACCAACCGCACCAAGGACCTGTTGCGTAAACATTGGTGAAAGTACCCGCACATGTCATATCTACATTTAGAGTGGTAGCAAACAAGCAAGAACCATCATTGGTGGTGGCCGCCGGATTATAATTGACAGCAGCACTATTGTTACAACCAGGAACAGCAACAACACAAGCAGAACAAGAAGCATAACATACAGGATCCAATACTGTATTACCAGTTACAGTAATAACGCGATTTGTAAAACCCCCATTGGTAACGGTACATGAAGAACCTTCTGTCAATTGTTCAGAACCAGCCCAGTTATCATGGGCAAATTTGTATTCATAAGAACCCGCTTGCAATGAAACGGTAACTTCCCAAATTCCATCATTGTTAGCATCTGACATTTGTGTGCAGTTTCCGCACCAGTTATTGAAAGTTCCATTCAACTCTGGAGTTGTAAATCCAGTAGTCTGAGTCATATCTACTTTAAAAGTAACATTGTAAGAAGGCAAAACCGCGTTACAAGCAACACAAGCTCCCCAACACACGGGATCCAAAACTTGACCTGTATTGGTCACAGTGATGGTTCTGTTGGTGTAACCAAAATTGGTAACCGTACAAGTTGAACCAGCTGTCAAATTTTCTTGAATCGCCCAATTGTCTGCTGCAAACTTGTACTCATAAGTACCAGGAGCTAAACTAATTGTTGTTTCATAAACCCCATCACTGTTAGCATCCGTCATTGCATTTGCTGGAGGATTCCAGCCATTGAATGCGCCAGCTAACTGAACCTGCGTATAAGCAGATGTAACATTTGCCATATCTACTTTAAAAGTCACTGGAAACACAGATGTACATGAAGCACAAGCTCCCCAACAAACTACTGGAAGAACAACATCTCCTGTGACATTCAAAGAACGATTAGTGTACCCAAAGTTAGTCACGGTGCAAGCAGAACCTGGCGTTAAATTCTCTTGTTGATTCCACCCGTCAGCAGTAAACTTATATTCATAAGTCCCTGCATTTAATGCAATGGTAATCTCCCAAACATTGTCATTGTTCGCATCAGTCATGGCAGCGCAACCACCACACCAGTTGTTAAATGATCCGTTTACATTGGCCGCGGTGAACCCCGAGACGTTAGTCATGTCTACCTGAAAGGTGACATTGAATGCCAACGCCATGATGGAACTCAGGGCAATCAGCATTGTTGTGATTAGGTATTTTTTCATAGATATTTGTTTTGGTTTCTAACGCTAAAATAACATTATTGTCAATAAAACAAAAAGTATTTTTGTAATTTTTACAATAACTATTCGAGGAACTAAAAAAGAGGCGCTTAGACCTCCCATTTCATCGGTTTATTTGAACTTTTAATACAACCCGATTGACGCCTCCCCCCAACTCCAAGTAATATTGACCATTGACAAGGGTTGAAGCTTCTAAAAACGCAATGGTAGATCCCGCCCCAATTTGTGAGGATTTCATCAAAGCCCCTTTGCTGTCCCAACAATTTACACCCATATTCTCCTTCAACAATCCTTTGTACTGTAACACAACAACATCCAAGGATCCATCATACCTAACATTCCAAAGATTTACTTCTTTTGACTGGGCAATACCCACTGATGGATTATAGGTCGTCACAGTTTCAGTAACAGATGGAACCTTCGTCGCATTCTTGACTCCATAAAAAGTAGGTCCAACTGCATAAGGATAGGCACTATTCCAATTTTCATCAACCGTACAGAAATAGGCATAGGTACCATTGGGATATTCTGGAGTTACACAAAATCGACCATTGTGTTGATCCAAATAATCGGGTTCGTTATCATGAGAAACAAATTCATAATCCTCCCGATAATGTCCTAAAGGATAGGTATTGCTTACTGCCGGTCCGTCCGTTACATCGGTTCCATCAGCATAATGCGTTCGAACGGAAATGGCTCTTAATTGGTAAGACGACTTCATTCGGGCAATGCCACCTGTGCCATCGCTATTCAAAAAACCATATGCGCCATAAATGGGGAAACCATCATATGCAAAACCAATCAAAGGGGAGTGCTCATTTGCATTGATTACATACAAACCATCTGCATCATACAGGTTGCAAACTGAAGAGATAGAAACCAAATCCAAATCAAAAGCACTGGGATTTTGATGATGATGGTAGTTACCCATAGCAGGATGTCCTTTTGCGCAATCAAACCCTGCTCTCTCCGCTACTATCGCATCTCTGTTCCAAACACCTTGTCCAGGAGGACCTTGAATAGGCCCACCCCCTTCTGCTTGGGTATTGTTGTTCCATGATACACCATCTCGGTAATCGAACAATGCGACCCCATTGACAAACACCCCGATGTTCCCACCGTTGGTCGCAGTGGCTGTTCCCGTATTCTGAGCAGGATTCAATGGAAACTTGAAAATGGCATTTTGGTCACTCGCCAATGAAGGATTTCCATCTAAAAACGGCCCTGTGACATAAGCAGGTATTCCGTTGGTATGCACATATACCCAATTGTCAGAGTATTGCACTTGCTGCACATTGGCTGCAACATTGTCCGAAATAGGTGTGGAATTACCTTGAACGTAGTGACTCCCCGTCAATCCTTGCGTATTGATCAACCACTGCGCAATGGCAGGGTTGGTTTGCGCAATGGTTGTGCTTTGTAACAAAATACTCAAACACAAAAAGCTAAGGAAACACTTCATAATGGTACTATTTACAATGGTGAATAAATGAAATCCTGGATTACTACCTCATGCTTTAAGTCATTGATTGGACCAACAGATTGAAAGGGTAAAGTCCATAAATTCATCCGCGTATTGGTGTGCTGACCTGGCGCTGGTATAACAATGGGGGCAGAAGCTTGACCGCCATCATACTTGATGCGTGGAGGGTGATTCAAATTAAAACTCCACTCACTAATGGACTCTCCCGTAGTTCCCTTTCCTTTGAAACTTCTCCAAGAAATCAAAGTTGGCGTCCATTCAAATTGATGCGTGGTTACTCCTGTCAAAACTGTTGGATCAATATCCATCTCTCTTGTACGCTCAGGATAGAAAGATCCAAAACTAACCGGTTGAACTGAATAAGTCAATGGTGTGGTACTGGAAGCATCTCCCCATTTGGAGAATTCGATATCCACTTCACTATTTCCATCACTGAAAAAAGTACTGTCATCCCAAGTGAAAAGGCCAAATACTACATTTTCAGCAAAATTGATTGGATCGCATTGAACAACCCAAGTATAGGTACCATACCCCATAGTATCTTGAGAAATGACTTCAGATGAATACCAAATCTCATTGTGTTTATCTATGGTCAAGTGCAGATAGCCTTTATCATCTACCCAAACATCATCATAGAAAGGTGAAAAATAATTGGGACCGGGTCCCACAGGCTGATTGCTCGATTTAATATCCCAGATGCGGCCAGCGAAATGCACTTCATCTCCTTTCCTTCCCAACACATCATTGGGGTCTGACTGCTTACATCCAAAGAATAATAGGATGAACAATAAGACATAGCCACTTTTCATTTTGTCTTTCATGGCAACAATAAATTAAGTTCTTGACCACCCACCATGATTCTAAATTCTCCAGGTTCAAATACAGGTTGAGCATTTTGACCGATGAATTCAAAATCTTTTTTCTCCAAATAAAACTTGATTTCCTTTTCTTCATTGGGTCCATAAGACAACTTTTGAAAACGCTTCAATCGCTTTACATGCGGCGTAACAGACGCAACGACATCTTGAACATACAACAAAGTAGCCTCGTCCGCGATGTGGTCACTGTTGTTCTTGATTTTCATGGAAACCATCACCTCCCAAGTACCATCACCTTTGGTTATTTTCTCTACATTCAAATCCTTGTATTCAAATTTTGAATAAGAAAGACCATGACCAAAGGGCCATTGGGGTTGAAAAGCGTTGTTTGCAAATTGCGTATCCAAAGTCTCCGTGTACTTGTGATCATAAGTCAACAGTGTATTGGGGTATTTGGGATAAGTGAAAGGCAAACGACCCGAGGGATAAACCTCTCCACTCATCAATTTAACCAGTGCATCAGCACCGTATTCACCAGGTTGATACATCATCCAAATGGCGTCAAAAAAGGGTTCAATTTCCGCTACCAAACGTGGTCTGTTCTCAGCCAATACCAACACCATCGGCACACCCTCCTTGTGCAACTCTTTGACCATCTTCGCAAACGCAACTTGTTCTTTTTGCAAAGTCAAATCATCGATATCCCCTGGTTTTTCTGTAGAGGGCATTTCACCAAGACAAAGAAAAATCACATCCGACTTCTTGATAGCCTTCTTGTTTAACGACTTTGGATTGTACCCAGACTCCCAGCTTGCATCTGTAAATGTCTGACTTCCATTCCAAGCTTGGATGGCTTCAAGGATGGTATTCTTGCTATTGTCATCCCACTGAGGGTCTACTCCTTGCCACGTTCTGGACCAAGCTCCATTGAGCATAACCATATTGTCCGATGCAGGTCCTCCAACATAAATTCTCTTACCAGCGCTGAATGGGAACAATTGGTTCTCATTCTTCAAAAGTGTAATAGAAGACAACGCAGTCTTCAAAGCTATTTTTTGAAAAACTTCCGATCCAAAATTTGGATAATCTTGTTTTCCCAGGGGATGAGCCATGATGCCCAATTGATACTTCATGTATAGAATTCGTCTCACACTTTCGTTGATTCTGGCCTGAGATATTTTTCCTTCTTTCACCAAATCAATCAACAAACGCGTAAATTCAAAATCATTGGGAACCATACACATGTCAATACCTGCAACAACCGCTAGATAAACAGCTTCCTTCAGGTCATGCGCAACCCGGTGATTCTTTTCCAACTTGATGATATCCTCCCAATCCGTAACGGCCATTCCTTTGAACCCCATTTCATTCCGAAGCAATTCTACCAAAATTTTGGGATTGGCATGAACCGGAATTCCATTGATCTCCCCACTGTTGATCATTACAGAAACGGCTCCTGCATCAATTGCCGCTTGAAATGAAGGTCTGTAAATTTCTCTAAGTTCAATATCAGACAAGATAGATGGTGTGCGGTCTTTTCCTGTTCTTGCTCCGCTATATCCCAAGAAGTGCTTCATGCAAGCCGCAACATGTTCATCATCGATACCTACCTTTCCATAAACGCCTTGATACCCCTCAACCGCCGCTCTCCCCATGGTGCTGCATACATAGGGATCCTCACCATAAGTTTCAAAGAACCTTGACCACAAAGGATTCCGTCCTACGTCTAAAACAGGGGAAAAATTCCAAGGCATTCCAGCTGCCCGGGTTTCATAGGCTGTAATACCGGCTGCGTAACGAACCAAGCTTGGATCGAATGAGGCAGCCTGACCCAATTGCTGAGGAAACAATGTTGATCCTAAAACATAATTGGCTCCATGAATAGCGTCAATACCATACAAAACAGGGATTTTCAACCTGGATTGAGATTGGACTTCTTGTTGAATAGCACCAATCAACTGGTGCCAATGATCGAGGGTATAGGCGTGACCACCACAATTCAACACAGAACCCACATGCCAATCCACAATCGCCTTGCGCAATTTATTGGGTTCAATGTGGTGTGGTTCAACCAATTTGAAAATCTCTCCCTCACAAACCACATCCAAGTTGATTTGTGTCATTTGCCCAACTTTCTCCTCAATTGTCATTTGAGACAACCACATCTCTACGGAATCTTTCCATGTCTGATTGGACCACAAAGCACCGTTGGATTGACTCCAACTTGCGCAGACCAATAACTGTAATAAAAGCGCAAGAATAAATGACTTATTGTTGTTCATACCTTATCCACTTGATATTATCAATACCTATATTTCCTTCAGACTCCAGTGTGAAAATCATTTGTTTGATGGCAGAAATATCAAGACCAGGATTCTGCTTTAATATCAAACTCAACGGAATCACCATTTTACGCCATTGGGCATCAATGACATTCCCTTGGACAAACTGGGGATAAAGACCCACCCAAGATTGATTGCCGGAGAAGTCTTCCAAACCTAAAGCTCCTGGCAATCCGGCTTTCAAATCTCCAGACAAACTTTTCACATCCAACTGCAAAGCAGCTTGATTTTCTAATCCTGTCAAATCCTTTCCAGACCAATTATCCCAACCTATACCCAGTCCCATCCAAGGACAATCTCCCGCTTGTTTGTTCCATTGCAAATGCAAAAAATGATTGGATTCCACTTCGTCATTCTTCACCGTAATACAGTTGGGACTTTGGGTAAACCAAACATCACCGTTCATCTGCTCACTCCAAACCTCCGTGGCATAAAACCCTTCAAAAGTGGTTTGTTCATCTGCATTCATCTCCTCATACAAAGCAATGGGCTTCAATCGGACGCATGAAGCCAAAGTTGAAATTGCTAAAAATATGTACAATGTGTTTCTCATGGTGCTAATGGGCTGCCTTCAGTGAACACCACATAATCAATGGCTGTTTCCGAGTATCCACTTGCAGGATTGGCCAAGAATAGCATGGACACCTGAAACAATTTATTGGGCTCGTGAATACCATTTCCATCCGGTGCACTCTCTACACCGTTGACCAAGGACTTGATGTCGTTGTATTTTAATGAAACCAAACGCCAACCGTCAGGTCCACCTTTGATTTCTATGGCGTACATATCCTCAGATCCAGCGGTGAATGAACCATCTTCATTGTCATCTTCCATAAAACGCAATAGCAATACACCGTTATCATACTCCGCTGGTTTTTTCATCAACATATTGAAGTAAACGTTGTTTGCATTGGAAGACAACGGATAATAAGTTAATCCATAGGCTGATGCAGGTATATCAATCATGCCAATCAACCAATCCCATGTGACTGTGCCACCCATGCTGTAGGCGCGCTGTCCTTGCGGGATATCACCTGAATTCAATAAACCAAAATTCATATTCTGTCCTGACTGAATAAAGCTTTGCCATGAAGGATTCAAGCCCATTTCAAAATCAGACAACAAAAAACCATTGTTGACTTTTGGTGCAACAATAAAAACGGTATCTCGCAAAGTATCGGGTTGATTTTCTACTGTCAATTCCACAGCACACCATTCCGATCTGAACATGGGAAAGAAAGTTGTTTCACCTTTCCAATCAAAAGCAACCAAGGAACCAAATTCTTTTTGTTCCTTGTGCGCACCAGAGGTTAATCCTTTGATACCAATGGTCCAGTCCACACGCTTAGAGAATCCTGCTGTGAACAAGACACTTTCACCTGCCCCAAAATCTACTGAATCTCGGGATGATGACAAGCCTTCCGTCAAGGCAAATGGCCCGTACAAATCATTCAAATCTGGACCATCAAAATCGGGGTCCACTTTACAAGCATTCCAAAAAGGAAAGCACAATAACAATATCCAAAGTTTTTTCATGGCTTAAAAATTCATTACGTACAACAAGGTCCATTGTTTCCATCTATAATCGGTGGCAGAAAACAATTCATCCTGACGATGAAAACTATTCCATTGCGCACTCAAAAATGACTGTTTAGAAAAATGATAAGTCATTCCCAGGTTCAGCATTTGTTCGCTTCCATCCTGAACATACGGTCTAAAGTTGATGATTTCACCGTTGAAATCTTTGACTGACTGAACTTCACTACCATCAAACTGAACAGACTGCCAACCCAAATTGGTAACCCATCTTTTGTTCCAATGCAAGTCCAAAGAAGAAGATAAAACTTGATTGTTCCAATCAACTTGAGGTAATACCTCAGGCAAATCACGACGTGTTTTGTCATTGCGGTATTGCAACTGAATCTTCACATAAGTATCCTCTGATTTTTCATCATGTGCTGATTCATAACCTACACGCAATGACTGGCGCTGAAAGGATCGGGCTAACTGCGTTCCCTCTCCCCGCGTCTCTTGACCTTGGTAGTAGATAAGGGATACATCAAATGGGCTATTCTCCTTTTTATAATTCAATTTCACATCAACACCTTGTCGGTTGGGAGTAGCAACTCCGTAGGGAGTGATGTTATCGTACTCCATGCGGTAATCCATTAGTGTTGTTTGCAACTGCATATTGTACAAACTGCTTTCGCGCATCAAATCCAAACTGTTGAGTCCACGCAAAACTTGATCATTACCCACCCGTTCAAATGTTGAAGGAACGCCTCCAAAATTAACTCGTTTGGTTTGAGCGCCTGGACTTCTGAAATTGGCATCCACTCGGTTCCAAGACACGTCCATGATCAAGCCTTTATTTTCCATCGACCAGATACCGTTGAAATGAACAAATTGCCCTCTTTTATGCTCCAAAGTTCCTGGATTATCGTGATATTGATGAGACCAACCTTTCTCTGCCTTCAAAGACAATTTAGAATTGCCAAATTCATCCTGATACTGTATAGAACTAGTTACCACTGGAATGCGCAACAAAGTAGTATTGTTTGAAGTACCCTTTAAATCGTAGGTATTGGTGTACAACACATCTGCACTCCATTGCTTGTTCA
>JBEISW010000316.1:0-2588 GCA_040375215.1 Crocinitomicaceae bacterium
CTACACCTATCACAGAAGAAAAAGGTGAAAGATCTCCTGAAGGTAAAGAACCAATTATGATGGTTGATGCTGCTCTGTTTGCTGTTGAAGAAATATTGAAAAAACACCCTGAGGCTTTGTTGTATGGTCAAGATGTAGGACATAGACTTGGAGGTGTATTTAGAGAAGCGGCAACGTTATCTGATAAATACGGGCGTAAAAGGGTTTTCAATACCCCTATCCAAGAAGCATATATTGTGGGAAGTACCGCCGGTATGAGTGCAGTTGGTTGTAAACCAATTGTAGAAATTCAATTTGCCGATTATATATGGCCTGGTGTGAACCAATTGGTCACAGAATTATCCAAGAGTTGCTATTTAAGCATGGGTAAATTTCCTGTAGCCAGTGTGATTCGTGTTCCTACTGGCGCTTATGGTGGAGGTGGACCATATCATTCTGGTACGGTTGAAAGTAGTTTGTTACCGATTAAAGGAATTAAAATTGCTTATCCGAGCAATGCTGCCGATATGAAAGGACTTATGAAGTCTGCATTTTACGATCCAAATCCAGTGATAATGTTTGAACATAAAGGATTGTATTGGAGTAAAGTGCCTGGAACAGAATTGGCTAAAAATCCGGAACCTTCTGAAGATTATGTGATTCCTTTTGGAAAGGCTAGGGTTGTTTTAAACTGTACTGATGAAGCCCTTAACAATGGTGAAACTGTTGGTGTTGTGACATACGGAATGGGCGTTTATTGGGCTCTTGCTGCTGCCAAAAAATTACCTGGAAATATTGAGATTTTAGACCTAAGAACATTGGCGCCTTACGATCAAGAAGCAGTGTATAATTTGGCTAAAAAGCATGGAAAAATCTTGGTTTTAACCGAAGAAACCATCACCAATAGTTTTGCTGAAGCATTGGCAGGTAGAATTAGCCGCGATTGCTTTAGGCATTTGGATGCGCCTGTGCAAACTTTAGGCAGTGCCGATATTCCAGCGGTTCCATTGAACATGGGAATGGAAGCTGTGATGTTGCCAAATGCCGATAAAACTTACGACGCTCTGAAAGATTTATTGGAATCGTAATTTGCGATTTTTGCAAATCTTTCTCTCTTTTTGCAAATTTCGGGCCTATTAAATCTCTCTCTTTTTCATTATTTTTGAAAAACGATGGGACTTACGCACGCAAAAATTCTACTCAGTAATCCTCGAAAACCAGAAATTGAACCAATCGAAATAAACAGCTTGGTTGATACTGGCTCTTATCATTTGTGCATTTCTGAGTCGATTCAAATCTCATTGGAATTGGAAATTTACGACTATCAAATGGTGACTTTGGCGAACAATATTGACGTAAAAGTTCCTTATGTTGGTCCTGTGCGGATTGATTACATGGAAAGAAAGTGTTTTATTGGAGCTTATGTAATTGGAGAAGGATGTTTACTGGGGGTTATCCCAATGGAATCTATGGATTTAGTGGTTCAACCATTGAATCAAAAATTGGTGTTAAATGTTGCAAATCAAGGATTTCAACGTTTATAACTCTACAGAAATTTCTTAACTAGCTTTAACGCATTCTCAGTGTAAGGTGGGTATTTTTGTTTGAGATCGAACCAAAAGCCGGTTTTTAGAATGCTCTTTTTGTGAGTAAAGGCATCAAAGCCAAATTTACCATGATAGGCGCCTTGACCGCTTCCCCCTACACCGCCAAAAGGCATTTCAGGTGTTACCAAATGCATTAAGGTATTGTTAATACAGCCTCCGCCAAATGAGATTCTGTTTGTAATTCTCTCAGCAAGTGCATTGTTTGCCGTAAAAATATACAGTGCCAATGGGTTTGGATTCTTTTGAATGATGTTATACAAATCTTCCTCATTTGAGAACGAAATGATTGGCAAGATGGGTCCAAATATCTCTTCTTTCATCAGGGGATGATCGAGGTTTGGAACTTTCACCAAGGTTGGTTCAATGAATAAGTTTTCTTTGTTTGAATGTCCTCCCAAAATAATTTCACATCCTTCCATTAAATTCATGAGTCTGTTGAAATGGTGCTCGTTTACAATTTTGGTATAATCTGGAGATTCTTGAGGGTGTTTGCCAAAGAAATCGTGAATGGCCGTTTTCATGGAACCAACAAATTCATCGTGGTATTTTTCATATACCAAAATGTAATCTGGTGCAACACAGGTTTGTCCTGCGTTGATTGCTTTACCCATTAGAATTCTTTTGGCCGTAGCTTTTACTGGAGTTGAACCATCTACAATGCAAGGACTTTTGCCTCCCAATTCTAAAATTGTTGGAATGAGATATTCGGCGGCTTGTTTGGCAATGATTTTACCAACAGCCGTAGATCCAGTAAAAAATATAAGGTTTGGTTGGTAGTGTTTAATGGCTGCGGGCACAATTTCTGCACCATTTCCCTCAATGATATCGATATAACTTTCAGAAAATGTGGTGTGAATGATTTTTGTGAGTAGGGCAGCAGTATGTGGCGTTAATTCAGAAGGTTTGAGTAAATATGTGTTTCCATCTGCCATGGATGCAATCAAAGGGGCTATTTGTAATTGGAATGGATAATTCCAAGGGGCAATAATGAGCGTTTTACCA
>JBEISW010000201.1:0-4402 GCA_040375215.1 Crocinitomicaceae bacterium
CATCAAGGTTCTCAAGCAACTTAAAGAACAAGGGAACACCGTCATCGTAGTTGAACATGACGAAAAAATAATGATGCAAGCCGACTACATCATTGACATGGGGCCTGAAGCAGGATTCAAAGGTGGAGAAGTTGTATTTAGTGGCAACGGTAAAGAGCTGCTGAAAAACAAAAAATCACTCACAGCGCAATACCTGAATCAGGTGCTCACCATCCAAAGAAAAAATCTCCTTCCATTGGGAAAAGACTTTATCGTTTTGGAGGGCGCACATGAAAACAACTTGCAGCACATCGATATCAAAATTCCATTATTCGGCTTAACGGCAATTGCTGGCGTCAGTGGCAGTGGGAAATCAACTTTGATCAGGGATATCCTTTACCCTGCATTGGCCCAGCATGTAGGAGAGCCAGTGCCCGGCTCCAATAAATATAGTCAACTCTCAGGTGCCTTAAAACGAATTGATCAAGTCATTTTTGTAGATCAAAATCCCATTGGTAGAAGTTCTAGAAGTAATCCCATTACTTATCTAAAGGCATACGATGAAATAAGAGACATTTTTGCATCTCAACCCTCATCTACTGCCAGAGGGCTCACAGCATCACATTTCTCGTTCAACGTTGAAGGAGGAAGATGTGAAGCTTGCCAAGGAGAAGGAATGCAAACCGTATCCATGCAATTCATGGCGGACGTTCAATTGGTTTGTGATCAATGCCACGGGAAAAGATTCAAGGATGAAGTTATTGAGGTGGAATTCAAAGGCAAAAATATTGCTGAAATATTGGCCATGACCGTAGATGAAGCTGTTGTATTCTTTGACCACCCAACATCACGGATACACAAAAACTTGATTCATAAATTAAAGCCCCTCCAAGAGGTGGGCATGGGATATGTAGGACTTGGTCAAAGCTCAAGTACCTTGAGCGGTGGTGAGGCACAGCGAATTAAATTGGCCAGCTTTTTATCCAAGAAAAACCAAAATTCTACATTGTTCTTTTTTGATGAACCCACAACCGGACTGCATGCACATGATGTAGCTAAACTCATGAACAGCTTTGAAGCCCTGTTAGCAGAAGGCCACACCATAGTCACAATAGAACACCATACAGATGTTATTAACTGTGCCGATTGGCTCATAGAATTGGGACCTGAAGGCGGAAACAAAGGTGGACAACTCATCTATCAAGGAACTGTTAAAGAAGCCAAAAAGAAAGGGTCAGGTTCGCTCACCGCTCAATATCTTCCATCCTCATCCGTTACTTCAAAATGAAACTAGGAACAATCATCATATCAACGCTATTGCTCATTCAATTTGGATGCAATGCACAAAACCAAACACAACAAGTGACTGAAAAACCTGTTGAAATAAAAAACAACAACATGAAAAAGACTGAAGAAGATTGGAAAAAGATACTAACTCCTGAACAATATAGGATTCTGCGAGAAAAAGGTACGGAGCGAGCCTTTTCAGGTTCGTTTTGGAACCACCATGAAGTGGGTATTTACAAGTGTGCTGGATGCCAGTCTCCTCTATTTTTATCGGATACCAAGTTTGATTCCGGCTGCGGCTGGCCAAGCTATTTCAAGGCCATCAATGACAGTGCAGTCAAAGAGCATGTAGACAAAAGTCATGGCATGATTAGAACAGAAATCACCTGCGCCAAATGTGAAGGACACCTCGGGCATGTATTCAATGATGGCCCCCCGCCTACTGGCCTACGCTATTGTATCAATTCAGGTGCAATTGTATTTGAGGAAGTTAAACCTTAATTAGAAAGTTACCATCGTAGCCCCTTGGCCATATTGTTGCCAATTGGCATCTTGAAATTCACACTGTGGATAATAGGACTTTAACATGCGTCTAATCTCAGATCTTAAAACGCCTTGTCCAACACCGTGAATGAAAACAACTTTTTTGATTTTGTCTTTTACAGCAATTCGCATGATGCGCTCAAAATGTTCCAATTGGATGGTTACAATCTCTCCGTTGGTCATGCCATCATGTGAGTGCATCAAGTGATGGATATGCAAGTCAACTTCCATCACTTCTCCTCTTCTTCGCTCACTTGAGGCCAGCGCATTCTTGTACAACATCTTGAACTCCTTGTTCACCCGATTGATGACATTTTCATGGGTATTCCTGACAAAGTGTTCCTGAACATCTTGCTGAGCTCTGGCGTAGCTTTTGGCTTCATCGCCTAGATTCTCCACCAAAACCAATTCATTCAATGGATGTGGAAAAGAGAATTCCGTTTCATCCTCAACCATGGCCAATCCATTGTCCCAATCAATATCTGTTATTTTCCCCTGACCCGAGTCATTGAGAAAACGCACAACTTGACCAATTTTCCAATCCTTTAACATCTGCACAAAATTAGTAGAGTACAACCATTTATATTTGTCAAAACACTTCAAAGATGAAAAAGTTGACCATCGGCTTATTGGCCTTACTTCCATTAATAGGTTCTGCACAAAACCTTCAAAAATTGAGCAACAAGGCTAACCAAGCAATGCCTGCCAAAAGCACATTGCCCGCCTTTTCAGAGAAAGAAGCTGCCGATGCCTTGAAAGAGGCCTTGACCAAAGGAGCCTCTTTAGGTGCAGATTTGGTTTCAAAGACGGATGGCTATTTTGGCAATCCAAAAATCAAAATTCCTTTACCTCCAGACGCCCAAGCCAAAGAGCAAAAGCTGAAAGCCATTGGCCTAGAAAAAGAGGTTGATCAAGCCATATTGTCCATCAACCGCGCTGCGGAAGATGCCGGTGTAAAAGCCAAAGAAATTTTCGTCAGAGCCATCACGGGAATGACTGTTTCAGATGCCATCGGCATTGTTAAAGGAGAGCTAAATGCAGGCACCAATTTCCTTAAAAAACAAACGCAAACAGCACTTTACGCTGAATTTAAACCTGTAATTGAGGAGTCTTTGAAAAAAGTTGGAGCCACCAAACATTATGAGGCTATTGTCCTTCAATACAACAAAATTCCTGGAGTTACCAAATTGAATCCAAATTTGAGTGATTTCGTAACTCAAAAAGCCATAGACGGTTTATTCATCATGGTGGAACAAGAGGAATACAACATCAGAAAGAACCCTGTTGCCAGAACCTCAGCGCTTCTGAAAAAAGTTTTCGAATCTTGATGGAATTAACAGAAATGAATGGCTTTCCTGTTTAGATTTGGAGCCATTCAAAAAAACTGAAATATGAAAACAGCTCTCGATAAAATCATCACCGTTTCTGGAAAAGGTGGATTGTTCAAAGTAATTAGCGGCGGAAAAAATGTGGTCATTGCTGAATCCATTGTGGACGGTCAGAGAATTCCTATTCACTCCAGTCAAAAGGTGAGTACACTTTCAGATATTTCCATGTTCACAACAGATGAGGATGTCTCATTGAGAGAAGTAATGGAAAATGCTAAAAAGGTGTTCAACGGTGAGCAAGGTCCATCACATAAATCTGAGGGCAAGGACATCAGAAAGGCCATGTTAGAGGTATTACCTAATTATGATCAAGAGCGTGTATACGAAAGTGATTTGCGTAAATTCTTCCAATGGTACAATCTATTGCAAAGCAAAGCCATGTTGGATTTTGAAGCTCCTGTTGAGGAAGCTGAATCAGCTGAATAAAAAAAACTCCTTATATCAAAAGGGCCTCTTGTACAGAGGCCCTTTTTATTTTCCACAAATGTTTCAATTTAGTTCAATCCAAACATCACACAAGCGTAATAAAAAATTGCGCCCATGGCTGCGGATATTGGAATTGTGATAATCCATGCTGTTAGAAGTTTCCCGGTAACACCCCACTTCACGGCACTAATTCTCTTGGTAACACCAACACCAATGATGGAACCAGTAATGGTATGGGTTGTTGAAACAGGAATACCCTTGATCACCTCACCACCTATTTTCCATGGGAATTTCATTCCTTCAGTGAAGAACAAAGTCACAGCTCCAGCCGTTTCCGCAGCAACACCCTCAAATGGCGTCACCTTTGTGATTTTGTTACCCATGGTTTTCACAATTTTCCAGCCACCGCTCATGGTACCTATGGCAATGGCTGCATAGCAAGCCAACGGACCCCAATTGGGCATTTCCTTCATAGAGGTGATGTTTCCGTTGGCAATTAATGCCACGGTAATAATACCCATAACCTTCTGTGCATCATTTCCTCCATGACCCACTGAGAAGGCTGCAGATGAAAACAGCTGCAATCTCTTGAACCAGTGATTGGCTCTGGAATTATTCAATGAGCTCAAGAAAAGTGTGAATACACCCATGACCACTAAAATGAAACCCAATAACAACCATTTAAAATTATTGCCATGAAATACTACTTTCAACCAATACGTTTCAAAATCAGCTTTTAAGTTAGACGTATCGTAACGCTCTTTGTCATCAGCATCAGG
>JBEISW010000355.1:0-1952 GCA_040375215.1 Crocinitomicaceae bacterium
GAATCATCGTGCAATGAAAAAAGCCCCTAAGGGCCTTTTCAAGTAATCATTAATACAGTTGGAGTATTCAAACGATTAGCCCTCCGAAATCATCGGAAACATCTCCAATGATTTTCTCAATGCATAAAAGGGCAGGGTAGTCATGAGGTGATGCACTTCTTCTTCTGTTTTGTCTTTGAAGATGAGAATGGCTCCGTTCTTGGTTGGGCGCAAATACAATTGCTCCAAAAACCCTTCTTGGTTCCATTGCGCCACAACAGCGCGCTCTTGTTGCAAAATCTCCTGAAAATTGCTGGGAAGGTTTTCTAAGTCGATGGTGAGGATGGCGAGTATTTTCATTATTTCATATTTCATTAAGCGACAATAGTAGCTCTTTTTCATGGAATGCATAAAAAACTTTGAAAAACGCCCTCTCACAAGAATGTGTTTTTCCAATTTTTTCTTTAGTCGATAATTATAAATCTCATTAATTTGGATTATATTGCTTTCCTTATTTTTTAACTAATGAAACAAGAAATTAAGAAATGAATAATCGGCGGATCCATTTTGGTTTTTTCAATTTAGTGCTATGTTTTTTGTTTTTCTCAGTAGTTGTTTCAGGACAAATTACATCTCCTTTATCGGTTGGGCAAACTGCAACTGCATACACCAATGGCTCTCCCAATGACGATATTTTTGTTTTTTGTGGAGCAGGTAACAATGGGGCATTGGAGGTCAATGTTTCTTCTGGAACAGCTCCATATACTTATCAATGGTACCAATACAACGTTGCAACACATAGTTGGTCGACCATGGCAGGTCAATTGACCTCATCATTGATGAACCTTGCTTCAGGTGGTTATGCAGTAGAGATAAAAGACAACACGGGCTCTTCTGTTCTATTTGATTTGGCGTGGGTTTGGAACATCGATTTGAACTATAGCGCACAAGCAAATTTGTCAGGTTGTAGTGATGTGGATTTGAATGTGAGTATTCCTAATCTCAATTTTACGTATTACAATCCACCTCCTCCAATGGTATTGATATCTAATAATACTGCGATAACCGTTTGCTACACGGGGTCACATGAGTTTGTATCTGATTTGGGTTTTTTCCTGAGGGGGCCAGTTTCCTGTGGTGAACCATTGATTTCAATGGCTTTAGCCCCTGGATTCAATTGTAATGGTGGCGATGATTTCTTGAATTTATGTTTCAGTTCTGAGAGTAACAATGACTTTGATGTTTGCGGGGAACCAACGCCACTATCGGGAACTTTCGGATCAGATTTTGGTACACCGATACAATGGAACGCGCTTAATTCATGCAATGCATCTGAATCTGATTGGTCAGTGCTTGTATATGATTGTGTAAATATTGATGAAGGATCATTGACGCAAGCTTCTATCACTTTTAGCAATTTACCGAGTACAAATGGATCTCCGACAACTATATCTTATAATTCAGGTAGTATCAATGAACCAATCAATGATGGCACCTGCACCGCCGCATTGGCATCAAGTTTTGATGTGCCTGCTGACCCTGGTTTGACCACTCCAATTGTCCTTTCGGCTGTAATTTCTGGTAATTGGTCAACCACAAGTTCAGCATTAATAGCCAATGCAAATGCAATCAGTACTGTAGCTACTTCAGCATTTGATGGAGACCAATTTAGTTATACAACCACAGTTGATATCGGTTCTGCATCTTGCACTTTTAATGACGATGTTGTTTTTAATAACAATAGTTCTGTTCCGCTGTCATTGTCCTATCCCAGTGATTTATGCGAAGGAAACAATACGATTTCTCCCATATTGGTTGGTCCCAGCGGTGGTCAATATACCTCAACACCCTCGGGTTTGACTATCTCTAACAACGGAAACATTCAGACCAACACCAGTTTGCCAGGCACCTACGTGGTTACCTATACTAAAACTTCTGCAGGATGCACCCAGAGCACTTCTGTGGGTATTACC
>JBEISW010000084.1:0-8336 GCA_040375215.1 Crocinitomicaceae bacterium
TGCAGCTTCTGCCTCAAAATTACTCAATTCAGCCTTGCCACTTCTGTTCTTCAGTGCCACTGTTATTTCCTGCCATTTGTTGTTTCTCCAGATCCCCAATTTTACTTTGTCACCAGGGCGATACTTCGCTACCTGTTCTTGCAACTGAGGCACATTCTTCACCGCTCTATCGCCTACTTTTAAAATAACATCACCCTCTTTAATTTCTGTATCTGAAGCCGTGACTCCATTAACCAAAATACCAGCTACTTCATTCAATCCTTTGTCTTTGGCAATATCTTCAGAAACCTCAGAAATTTTTACTCCAATAAATGCCCTTTGCACGCGACCAAACTCGATGATATCCTGAGCCACTTTCCTGGCAATGGTTGTAGGCACCGCAAATGAGTAACCCGAAAAAACACCTGTTCGGGAAGCTATTGCCGTATTGATTCCAACCAACTCACCCTTGGCGTTGACCAATGCGCCACCACTATTTCCTGGATTCACTGCTGCATCGGTTTGAATAAAAGATTCCACAGGAAAAACTTCCTCAGAGCCATTGTTGCGGTTCCCAATCAAATTAATGTTGCGGGCCTTGGCACTCACGATACCTGCTGTCACTGTTGAGGTCAACTCGAATGGATTACCCACAGCCAAAACCCACTCTCCCACCTTAACATCTTCACTGTTCCCCCAAGTTATAGCCGGTAAATTGTCTTCATCAATTTTAAGTACCGCGATATCAGTGCTTGGATCACGGCCCACCAATTCTGCTGTGTAATTCTTGTTGTTGTTTAAGGTAACAATTAATTTTTGAGCGCCTTCCACCACGTGATTGTTGGTGATGATGTATCCATCGTTAGAAATGATGACACCACTTCCAGTGCCTTGCTGCACTTGAGGTTGTTGCTGATAACCAAAAAAATCAAACCATGGATTGTAAGCCGGACTTACCGTACTTTCTGTCTTCACGTGAACGACACAATTAACGGAGCGGTCAGCCGCTCCAACAAAATCGGTATTCATATCACCTGGCAAGCCCCCTGTATAGGAAACCTGGTGGGTTGGTAAACCATTTCCAATACTCATTTGAGGACTGCCCCACTGCAATAATGCACTACCGACTAAAGCTACACCTCCTCCCAGGAGGGCTGCGCTTGACAATAACCACCAATTCTGTTTCATCTGCAATACAATTTTCTGTTTCAAAATTACAACTGAAAAAGCCTAAACTTGTTGTCGTTAAAATTTGAAGAAATGTTAACGAAGAAAATCGTTTGGGCATTTACAAGCGTACATTTGACCTGTGAAAAACATTTTTTTCTTCATCCTCGTTTTCTTCGCATTGGCTTTTTCCTCTTGCGAAAAAGAAATTACTGTGGATCTTCCTCAAGCCGAATCTCTCATTGTAGTTGAGGGGACCATTGAGAATGGATTTCCGCCTATCATATTCTTGAGCCAATCACAAGGTTATTTTGACCCCATCAATGCAGAAACACTTCAAAACTTTTATATCTGCGATGCCAAAGTCACTTTAACCGTAGATGGCATGACGGATACGCTGATCAACATTAACGCGGCAAGTCTGACTCCCGAGCAACTAGAGCAAGTAGCTGATTTGATTGGCATACCTGCAGAACAAATTGCGGCCAATAATTTTTGTGCTTATACATCATTAAATCCTGCCTTCTGGGGAAAGTTCAACAAAGTGTATGATTTAAAGGTTGTCCACAATGGCAGAACGGTGACTGCAAGAACCAAACTCAATACAGCCATTCCATTGGACAGTTTGTGGTTTGACAGTCCATCAGAAAGTCCCGCGGATTCATTAGGATTCTTGTATGCTCGGTTAACTGACCCTGATTCCTTGGGGAATTGCTACCGCTGGGCTGCAAAGCGCATCAATCGTTACACCAATGTTCCAGCTGATCAACTCGACCTTATCGGTCAAATCAAGGATCAGGATTTTATTTATCCCTTCAATTCTGTGACGGATGATGCTTTTTTCAATGGATTAAGTTTTGACTTTTCATACTATCGTGGTCAATCACTCAACTCTGAGAAATTTGACGACAAAGGTGATGAAGCCGGTTATTACAAAGTTGGAGATACCGTTGTTGTCAAGGGGCAAACGATAGACTATCCCAGCTTTCAATTTATTTTTGATTTCGAAAATCAAGGTGGAGGTCCTTTTGCATTGCCTTACAACTTAAGATCCAATGTTGTAGGTGGTTTGGGCGCATTTATCGCTTACGGTTCCTTGTTAGACACCGTAGTTTGCGTGAAGTGATATTCATCACAGAAAGAGAAAACATTCCCTTTACCTTTGCCTCATCTAATTCAGCAATATGAGTGCTTTTGTTTCTGCTATTACTTTTAAGTGTCCAGCCTGTCACACAGACAGCATGTATGAAAATCCTTCCTTGTATACCTTAAAGGATTTGAGCAAAAGCAAAAAGCATTGCAGCCACTGCGGAGAGGATTTGCAGCCTGAACCTGGATTCTATTTTGGTGCCGCTTATGTATCTTGGGGCTTAACAGTAGCCACATGGGTCTCTGTTCTTGTTGCTTTAAAATGTTTTGATTGGTGGGGGTGGATGGAATTTGGATTCCTAACCCATCCCTTGACATTTTTATTCTCAGGAATTGGCACCAGTCTGGTCATATTTCCTTACATGTTCAGACTTTCCCGCAGCATTTGGGCTCATTTCTTCATTGAGTACAAGGGAGATCAAAAGGGTTAACCCAACTCCTGTAATTCAACCAACGTTTTGTACAAACCTTCCTGAGACATCAACTCTGTATGGTTGCCTTTTTGTACAATTTCTCCGTGATCGATTACCAAAATACAATCTGCATTTTGAACTGTGCTCAAACGATGGGCAATAACAACGCTCGTTCTGTCCTTCATCATGTTTTGAATGGCCTCTTGAACCAACTGTTCACTCTGCGTGTCCAACGCTGATGTAGCTTCATCCAAAATAAGAATCGGTGGATTTTTATACAACGCTCGAGCAATGCAAAGTCTTTGCTTCTGCCCACCGGACAACTTGCTACCACCATCTCCAACATTGAATTCCCATTGACCAGGACAATGCTCTATAAATTCCAAGGCATTGGCCATTTTAGCAACAGAAACAACACGTTCATGGTTCACTTGATCTGAACCCAATGCTATGTTCTTGGCAATTGTATCGTTGAACAAGATTGAATCCTGCGTTACAACACCTATGTGGTTTCTCCATGATGCAATCGATCTATTGCGCAATGACACACCATCAACCAAAATATCCCCTGACTGAGGATCCATTAACCGAACCATCAAGGAAGCTATAGTAGACTTACCACTTCCCGAAGGTCCAACCAGAGCAACAGTCTGACCTTTCATTACTGTGAATGAAATACTCTTCAAAACACCTTTATCGCCATAGCCAAATGAAACACCTTGAAAACTAATTTCTTTTTCGAACTGATTCATTTCAGATGCGTCGATACCGTCCTGAACTGACTCATCTGCATGCATGATTTCATTCACACGCTCCAAAGAAGCTGCACCTTTGCTCACTTTAAATACAGCTTCTGATAATGCTCTTGCTGGTTGAATGACTTGAGAAAAAACAACCAAATATCCAATCAATAAGGCCCCGGACATTTCGTGATCCAATACAATCTTACCACCAACAAACAAGAGAATAGCGATAACGGACATGGAAATAAATTCAGACATTGGTGAGCTCAAGTACTCTCTTCTGTAAAGCCTATGCATAAGTTTAAAATAGGACTCGTTTTCATCATTGAATTTCTGAGCAAAATATTTTTCTGCATTGAAAACCTTGACCACCCTCATTCCCGTCAAGGTCTCCTCTATCACTGAAATCAATTCTCCCAAACTGCCTTTTCCACGTTTGGCCGCATTCTTCAAACTCTTAGCAATTCTCGAAATCAAAATACCACTTACAGGCAAGAATATAAGTGCAAACAAAGTCAATTGCCAAGAAATAACAAACAAGGTAACAATGGAAATCACCAACATGATAGGCGCTTTGAGCAAGGCTTCCAAGGCTCCAATCACTGAGAATTCAATTTCCATAAGATCATTGGTCATTCGCGAAATCAAGTCACCTTTTTTCTCGTGGGTATAAAATGCAACAGACAGTCGCAATATTTTGGCGTACAATTTTGATCTAAGATCCCGAGAAATGGCTGTTCTAACCTTGGCAATGCTCAACAAGGAAAGGTAATTGGTCAAATTCTTGAGTAAAGCCAAAATCACTATTACCCCACACATTAACATCAAGGCATTGATCTCTCCATGGCGTTCAACATAACCATTCAACGCTTGCTCGGCAATCTCCCACCATTTGTTATTCCCTCCTCCAACGGCAGATTGATTCTGAACTTTAAAGAGGATGTATAAAAATGGGACAACACTGAGGAATGTAAAAAGTGAGAATATTGAATTCACAACATTCATCAAGAAATTGGTCAACAATTCCTTCTTGTAAGGTGCGCAAAGCGCAATGATATCTTTAAAAGCCTTTGATTTCATTAATCAACCAAATCCATCAAATGAACACCAGTATAATTGTGCGGTGAAATTTTTCGCATCTCATTTTTGATAGCATCAGCAACATCCAACTCGTCTATAAATTGAGCTATGGATGCTTGATTGATTTCATTCCCTCTGGTCAATTTTTTCAATGCCTCATATGGAGCCGGATAATTCTCTCTGCGCAAAATGGTTTGAATGGCTTCAGCCACTACAGCCCAATTCTTATCCAAATCCATCTTCAATTGAGCCTCATTCAACAACAATTTTGACCAACCCTTTTGAATGCTTTTCATGGCTAATATAGTATGCGCCATGGGTACCCCGATGTTACGTAAAACTGTACTGTCTGTCAAATCCCTTTGCAAGCGTGAAATGGGCAACTTGGCGGACAGATGCTCCAACATTGCATTAGCTAAACCCAAATTACCCTCGGCATTTTCAAAATCAATGGGATTAACCTTGTGGGGCATTGCAGAAGAACCAATCTCACCTTCTTTGGTCTTTTGCTTAAAATACTCCATACTGATATATGTCCACATATCACGGCACAAATCCAACAGGATTACATTCATTCTCTTGATGACATCAAAGGTTGCAGCCAAGTTGTCATAATGTTCAATTTGTGTAGTATACTGCGAGCGGTGTAACTCCAATTTATCCTCCAAAAAATCATTGGCAAATTCTATCCAATCGATATCAGGATAAGCTACGGCATGTGCATTGAAATTTCCAGTAGCTCCGCCAAATTTAGCAGAAGCTGGAATTTCTTCCAATTGATCCAGCTGAGCCTCTAATCGCTCAACGAACACACAAATCTCCTTTCCCAAACGCGTTGGAGAAGCTGGCTGCCCATGGGTTTTGGCCAACATGGCAATGTCCTTCCACTCTTTGGCACTCTGTAAAATTTGATCAATGAGCTGCTCCATTTCTGGTAAATACACCTCATCCAATGCATCTCTTAAACTTGCTGGAATAGCAGTATTATTGATGTCTTGTGATGTCAATCCAAAATGAACAAACTCCTTTATAGCAGATAATCCCAAAACTTCCAATTGGTCTTTCACCGCATACTCAACAGCCTTGACATCATGATTGGTTGTCTTTTCATACTCCTTGATTTTCAAAGCATCAGCTTCAGAAAAATTCTCTACCCAATTGCGAAGCTGCTCCCCATGCGCTGGTTTGAAAGCTCTGAGCTGTGGCAATGGAATTTCTGACAAAGCAATCAAGTACTCAACTTCCACCCAAACACGGTACTTAATCAAGGCAAATTCAGAAAAATAATTTTGCAATACTTCAGTAGAAGCATGGTATCGTCCATCAACTGGAGAAATGGACATCAAGGGATTGTTGCTCATGGATTAATTTCAAAGCGCAAAGGTAAGAGATAAATGTATAGGTTAATTACCTTTGCTCAAACGATAAAAATGAACATTCACCCAATAGATACTGGTTTTTTCAAACTGGATGGAGGAGCAATGTTTGGAGTTGTTCCAAAGGTTATTTGGAGCAAAACCAATCCTGCTGATGATAACAACCTTTGTTCTTGGGCCATGCGTTGCATGCTACTTGAATTAGGTAACAAACTGATATTGATTGACACCGGAATTGGACAGAAACAGAGTGATTTGTTTTTTGGTCACTACCACTTACATGGGGAGGGTGAATTGCACAAGAGCATTCAAGCGGCCGGATTCCACGCCGATCAAATCACAGACGTATTTCTAACGCATTTGCATTTTGATCACTGCGGTGGAGCCATCACCCGTGATTCACAAACAGAGCAATTGGTTCCCGCTTTTAAGAACGCCAACTATTGGAGCAACGCGCAACATTGGCAATGGGCAACTGAACCCAATCCAAGGGAGAAAGCCAGCTTTTTAAAAGAGAATATTTTGCCCATTCAAGAAAGTGGTCAATTGAAATTCATTGAACGCCACGGACAATTCCAATCTTCTGATTTGGGCTTTGAAATTTTCTTTGTAGATGGCCACACCGAAAGCATGATGATTCCTGTAATAGCATACAAAGGAAAGAAAGTGGCTTTTATGGCTGATCTACTTCCTAGTGTGGGTCATCTACCTCTGCCCTACGTCATGGGCTATGATACCCGACCACTGATAACGCTGGCCGAAAAAGACACATTCTTACAAAAGGCTTTGGCAGAGCATTGGGTACTTTTCTTTGAGCACGATTCTCAGAATGAATGTTGTACATTAAAACAAACGGATCGCGGAATTAGAGCTGAACAAGTTTTTCGCTTCAGCGAAATATAGTCATTGTTATTTGGCTTCCATTTGAGATTGAAGGTACTTCACCACACGGTCTGGCGGCTGATAGCTGGGATCCTTGGCGGTATTGGGATGGTATCCAAACAACTGATAATCCTTGATGATGGTATCTACATAAGTAGGTACCATTCTTTCCCAACCTGCATAACCTGCTTTGATCATGGCCAAAACATCACGTGAGAAGATGTCCAAAATTTCCGGATTGTAATCCTCGATATCCTTCAGACGTTTATTGAACACCAAATAATCATACAACGGCTTGATACGTGGATGAATATCAGCGTTTTCTACAGTTTCCAAAGCTCCGGTATCTTGCTCTCTCCATGGATAAACGTACATTTTTAAATCACGAGAGAACATCACTCCAAATACTTCTAAAATACCGCCATTCACATCACGGTAGTACTTCTCATCAAAGAGTTGATAAAGCATATTGGCTCCCAAAATAATACCCATTCTCTTGGTTGTATGGGTTGAGAAATACTCAACAAGCTTATAATACTGAGAGAAATTAGACACCAAAACAGTTTGTCCTAAAGAACAAAGAATATCTGCGCGATCTAAGAAATCTTGTTCATCCACCTCACCGGCAGCTGAAAGGTTATTCAACGTTATTTCGAACAATACTTGAATTTGTTCCGGATCTACTTTAGGATCTTCTTGGAAGTGTTTCATTCCCTTCAAGATCATATCAATGTTCACTTTGGTCACAGGCCTAAATGAACCTCTGATGGCCAAGATATTCTTTTTATACAAGACATCTGCGGCCTGCAAGTTTGCACCATCTGGAGAGAAAATAACGGCTTCTGTCATGCCATTTTTAACCAACTGCAATGACAATAGGCGATTGTCTACATCCACAAAATCAGGCCCTATCATTTCAATCATGTCAATCTCTACTTGGTCGCGATTGAGATTATCGTACAACGACAAAAGCAATTCCTTTGGATTCTGGTAAAGATTAAAACAACCATAAATCAAATTAACACCCAATACGCCAGTAGTGGCTTGTTGCAAAAGGGCATCTTGCTCATGAAGTCTAGCGTGCAGGATTACTTCATTGGGTTCTTTGTTGGGATCAGTTTGAAACTTCAGGCCCATCCAACCGTGACCTTGAACAGTTTTGGAAAAATTGATTGTGGCGACCGTATTGGCGTAGGAAAAAAAAGTTTTATTGGAATGGTCTGCTCTTTTCAAACGCTCTTCTATCAATCCGTATTCATGATTGACCATATTGATCAAACGTGGCTTGCAAACATACCTGCCCTTGGCTTCTTTGCCATAAATGGCATCTGAAAAGTCTTTGTCATAGGCACTCATGGCCTTGGCAATGGTACCACTGGCACCTCCTGCTCTAAAAAAATGTCGAACCACCTCTTGACCCGCACCGATCTCAGCAAAAGTGCCATAAATCGCTGGATTCAAATTAATCTTCAGTGCTTTTTGATTGGGGGTTAAAATAACCCGCTCTTGCCCTTTCATAACCATGTTTTCCTATGTATCAAAGGTAA